>DASWAI010000099.1:0-4303 GCA_036391215.1 Gemmatimonadales bacterium | reverse complement strand
GGCGGGGGCTGCCGGACACCCTGCCGCTCGAGTGGCCCTTCGCCGAGAACAAGCCGCCCTTCGAGACCGGCATGGGCAGTCCCGGGGGCGAGGTCTGGCTCCGGCGTTCCCCAGCACAGGAGGACGCCGACGCCGTCTACGACGTCTACGGAACGGACGGCGCGTGGAAGCGGGCAGTGACCTTCCCGCCGGGCGTCACGCTGGCCGGATTCGGCGGCAAGGGGGCGGTGTACGGGATCCTGAAGGCGGGGGAGCAGCGGACGGTGGTGAGGATGAGGTGAGAGGTAAGAGGTGAGAGGGGCGACCTCTCACCTCCCCTTCAGTCGAGTATCTGCGACTCGTCCGCACCGCCGCCCGGCTTCTTGTCGGTCTTGCGCCGGTCCCGCCGTTGACCTTGCTCATACCATCGCCGGGTGATCTCGCCCGCGAGCTCCCGGTTGCCCAGCCCGAACGCGAGCCCGGCGGCGAGTGCCACGGCACCGACGATCAGGGTGAAGGCGGCAGTGACGATCTCTTGGTCCACACCCACCTGCTGGAGAGCCAGAAACACCGAGATCAGCACCACCGCGCCCTTGGCCAGCTTCGCGACCGTGGGGACGCCGGCGACATTCCCGCCGAGCGCGAGGATGACGCCCCGCACAAACTCGCCCACCAGCATGCCCAGGACGACGACGACGATCGCGGCGATGAGCGTCGGCAGGAACGCGAGCATGGTGCCGAACATCTGGTTGATGCTCTCGAGTCCCAGCGCCGCGCTGGCGAGCAGAATCACCACCAGCATCACCAGCCAGAAGATGAGCTTGGCAAGGGCCCGGATCGGATCCAGGCGGGAGCCGGTCCGTTCGACCAGCTGGTCGATGCCGCCGGCGTGGGCCATCCGGTTGAAGTCGAGGCGCTTCAGCGAGTCGTCCACCCAGCGCTGGACCTGCCGGGCCAGGAAGTAGCCGGCGAGCAGGATGAGCGCCGCCCCGACCAGCGGCGGCAGGACGAGCACGAGCTGTTGCCCGCCGACGCGGAGCCTCTCCAGCATTTCGTTCACGGCGCCACCTCGATGACGAGCTTGCCGAACTGCTCCCCACCCGCGAGCCGGCGGAAGGCGTCCACCGCCCCGGCGAGCGGCACCACCCGGTCCACCACCGGCCACAGCCGGCCCAAGCCCGCTAGCCGGACGATCTCGCGGTACTCCCGCCGGCTCCCCATGGTGGACCCCATCAGGGTCCACTGGTGCCAGAAAAGACGTCGCAGGTCGATGTCGACCTTGGGCCCGGTGGTGGCGCCGCAGACGACGAGCCGTCCGCCCCGCCGGAGCGCCCGGAGCGACTGGGACCACGTGCGCTCGCCCACGCTGTCCACGACGACATCGGCGCCGCGGCCCCCGGTGAGCCGCTTCACCTCGCCGGCGACGTCGTCCCGCCCGTGGTCCAGCGCAGCGTCGGCGCCGAGCGCGCGAGCCGCCTCGAGCTTCCGGGGCGTGCCGCTGGTCACGATGGCGTAGGCGCCGAGCAGCTTCGCGATCTGGAGCGCGGCCTGGGCGACGCCGCCGCCGATCCCCCAGATCAGCACGGTCTCGCCCGGGCGCACCAGCGCGCGGGTCGTGAGCATCCGCCAGGCCGTGAGGGTGGCGAGGGAGAACGCCGCGGCCCGCTCCAGCGGCATGGCGTCCGGTACCCGGGCCACGTTGTCCTCCGGCACGACCACGAATTCGGCGAGCGTTCCCGGCAGGTGCTCGCCCAGGATCCGGAACGACCGGCAGAGCGATTCCTCGCCCTCGAGGCACGGCTGGCAGGTCCCGCAGGAGATGCCGGGATTGAGCATCACGCGATCACCCGGCACCACTGCGCGCACGGCCGGCCCGACGGCCTCGACGATGCCGGCCGCGTCGGCGCCGACGACATGCGGGAACCCGGGCTCCGGCCCCGGCAGACCGCGGGCGACGAAGAGGTCGATGTGGTTGAGCGCCGCCGCCCTGACGCGCACCTTCACATCGGCGGCGGACCGGAGCCCGGGCTCCGGCACCTCGCGGACCGCCAGCCGATCCAGTCCGCCCACGCCGCCCAGCGCGAGCGCGCGCATCAGAAGGTCGCGGTGGGTACCTGCTCGCCGGGCCGGAGCTTGAGCGGTGCCGGCTGAGCGCCGAGCGCGAGGCCGCGGAGCCAGGCGCGGTACTCGAACCGGCTCTTCCCGGCCTCCTTGCCGGTCACGAACACCACCCGCTCCCCGTCCCGAGACGCGGCGAGGGACACCAGCGGCTGGTCGGTCTGGAACAGCGCCGCCGGCGCGGCCCCATCGGGCATGCGCATGACGCGCCATTCCCGCGATCCCTTCTTGCGCTCCTCGCCGTAGAGCAGGTCTCCGTTCGGGAAGAACCCCGGACGGTCCTGGCGCAGCGTGCCGACTGTAGCCCGCGTCTGGCCGCTCCCGTCGAGGGCCATCCGGTAGATGCGCGGCGCTCCGTCGCGGATGGAGACGAAGGCGATCGTGTGCCCGTCGGGCGAGACGGCGGGGGCCTGGTTGCCGCCCGCCGAGCTGGTGAGCGGCTGGGCTTCCCCGCTGTCCGCGGGCATCACGTAGATCTGGGGCACGCCGCTCCGCGCGGACGTGAAGACGAGCTTGCTCCCGTCGGGCGTCCAGGCCGGACTGCCGTCGGTCCCGGCGTCCCGGGTGAGCCGGCGGATGCCGCCGCCGGCCGCGTCCATCAGGTACAGGTCGTAGTCGCCACCGCCGGCACGGTTCGAGCTGAAGGCGATCCGGGTGCGATCGGGCGAGATCGCGGGCTCGACGTTCGCGGCGTTGTCCGCCAGGACCGCGAACAGGGAGTCGGGCGTCGCGGCCGCGGCCTGGTAGATGCCCGGGCTTCCGCCACGGTCGGAGACGAGGAAGAGGTCGCCCACCACGAAGACGTCGGCCGCCGCCGTCGCGCCCCAGCTGGTCCGCGCCGTGACCTTGGCGTGGCCGAAGCCGACCGCGGCGACTGCGCCCCGACCATCGACGGTCGCGACTTCCGGGTGGTCGGAGAACCAGGTGAGGTCGCTCGCCGCGCCGACATCCTTGCCCTGGTCGTCCGCCAGGGTCGCGGCGAGTGGAGCGTGCTCTCCCGGCGACAGGGCGAAGCGGGTGCGATCGAGCTTGAGGATGCCCGGCACGATGCGGATCGCCCAGGTGGCAGGATCGAAGCCGGCAACTTTGGCGGTGAGGCTGGTGGTGCCAAGCGCCTTGGCCGTGACCTCCCCGGTCGCGGGATCGAAGGCGGCGAGGGCGGTGTCGCCCACCTCCCACACGATCCGGAATTGCGGGATGGGCGTCGAGTCCGCCGCCTCCGCCGTGATCGTAAACTTGTGCCTGCGGTTGAGCGGGAGCAGGATCGGCTCCCCGCTTGGCTTGGGGCTTACGGTGATCGCGCGGATCGACTTGTGGACCAGGACCGCCGCCCGCCGCTCCTGCCCCGAGAGCCAGGCCACGATCTCGGCCGTGCCCGGCGCGACGCCTTCGATGATGCCGGTCGGCCCGATGCGCGCAACCGACGTATCCGTGGACTGCCAGACCACGCCCTCGCTCATCTCCCGGTTCCCCTGCGACGGGACGAGGAGCCGGAGCGTGTCGAGGCCGCCAGGCGGCACCAGGACCCTGGTCTCCGACAGCGCGAGGTCCACGGTCTCCACCTCGACCGGCGCCGTTGCGACCATCCCGTTGGCGAGCGCCGCCTGGATGATGCTCCGCCCCGGGCCGCGCGCGAGCAGGGCGCCGGTCGAGTCCACCGCCACCACGTCGGGCCGAAGCGACTTCCACACCACTCGGCCGAGCTCGGCGGGCGTGCCGTCGTCCTTGAGCGCCTTGGGCTCGAGCTTGGACGTCTCGCCCAGCACCAGCCGGAGCGACGGGGGCTCGAGCGTGAGCGCCGCGATGCCGTGCCCGCCGCCGGGCGCGCCCGGCACGATGCCGCCCGCCCCTGCCACGAGCACCGGGAGCGACGCGCGCCGCCCGCCGGTGCGCGCCTCGATCTTGGCCAGGCCCGGCTTCACCCCGACGACGGTGCCGTCGCTCTGCACCTTCGCGACGGTCGAGTCGGAGGTCCAGAACGTAAAGCGCGCGCTCGGAATCAGGTTGCCCTGCTTGTCGAAGGCGGCGGCGAAGATCGTCTGCTTCTGTCCGACTCCGAGCGTCATCGTCTCCGGCGTGACCTGCACGTCGCCGACGGTCTGGGCTCGAAGTGGAGTCGCGAGGGCGCAGGCCAGGAGGGCCAGGACGCACGCGCAGGAGTCGAGTTGGGCTCTCACAATGGAAGCGACACTCGGTCGGAGGACGG
>DASWAI010000098.1:0-6329 GCA_036391215.1 Gemmatimonadales bacterium | reverse complement strand
GTGGCCGCGCTGGAAGGCCGCTACGGCGACGTGGCGGTGCGGCTGGTGACCAAGGAGAACGGCGGGAAGGCGACCGCGCTCAACACCGGGATCGCCCTGGCGCGGCACGGGTTCGTGCTTTGCATGGACGGTGACTCCCGGCTCACCCCCGCCACCCTCCGCACGGCGATGCGGCACTTCCGCGACCCCCGGGTGGCGGCGGTGGCGGGGAACGTGAAGGTGGTGAACCGGGTGAACCTGTGGACCCGGCTCCAGGCGCTCGAGTACATCGAGGGCCTGAACATGGCCCGGCGGGCGCAGGGATTCCTGCGCGCGGTGAACATCATCCCCGGCCCGATTGGCATCTTCCGGCGCGACGTGCTCGCCCAGGTCGGCGGCTACGACACCGACACCTTCGCCGAGGACGCGGACCTCACACTCAAGCTGCTGACGGCGGGATACCACGTCGTTTTCGAGGACCAGGCGATCGCGTACACCGAGGCGCCGGAGCACCTGCTCGACCTCCTCAAGCAGCGCTACCGCTGGACCCGGGGGATCCTCCAGTCGCTGATGAAGCGGAAGGCGTGGCTGGTCCTGCCCAAGCACGGCGCGGCGATCTGGGCCTCGTTGCTGTTCATGCTCTTCGAGGCCATCCTCTGGCCGGCCGCGAACATCCTGGGCAACCTGGTGTTCGCGGTGGGCGCCCTGCAGGCCGGCGTGGCGGCCTACGTGCTGTACTGGTGGCTCCTCCTCACGCTGCTGGACGTGACCGCCGCAGCGTACACCATCGCGATGGAGGAGGAGGACCTGGGGCTGGTGCCGTATGCCGTGCTCTACCGCTACCTGTTCATCGCGACGATCGACGTCACCAAGCTCTTCGCGACCATCGAGGAATTCCTCGGCGTCCGGATGACGTGGGGGAAGCTCGAGCGCGCGGGGCGGATCTAGCCGGGAGGGACCGTGCAGCTCAATTCGCTCAGCCTCAACACGCTGCTGTCGATCATCATCCTCGTCTCGTTCATCGTGACGGTGGTGCTGGCCGCGGCGAGCTATACCGCCTACAAGCTCCGCGAGCGCCGGCGGCCGAGGCCGCCGGCGGGCGCCGAATCGGAGAACCTCTACTTCGAGCGGTATTTCCCGCCGTCCCAGGGCGGGGGAGCGGACGCGCCGCCGGCCTAGGTCCGCTTGCCGCCGGCGATGGAATCCACCGCGGCGCCCAGCGCGGTGTACGCCTGGGGATCCACCTCGCGGAACGGGGTGGCCTTGTAGGCGATCCTCCCGTCGGGCCCCACCACGAACAAGCTCCGGTTGTCGAGCTGATGGTCCGGCAACCATGCGCCGTAGAGCTTCCCCGCCTCGCCCCGCGAATCGCTCAGGAAGGTGAACGGAAAGCCGGCATCCCTCGCCCAGGCGGCGAGGGTGTCCGCCGGATCGGCGCTGATGGCGAGGAGGACGACGCCCTTCCCGCCGTGGAACAGTGTCGCGTACTGATCACGGTACGCGTCCATTTGGATGGTTCAGCCCTTGGTCCGCGCCTTGTAGAAGAACGCGAGAACCACGGTCTTCCCCTTGAAGTCGCTCAGCCGCACCGGCGCCTTTGCCACGCCCCGCCGCGTTGAAGCCGCGAGGGAGAAATCGGGCGCCGCCTGGCCCACTGCGGGCCCCTGCTCCGGCTTCTGCTCCTGCGCCGCGGCCGCTCCCGCGCCCGCGGACCACACGACCGCCATTCCGGCGGCCCATCGGGCCAGCCTCATTTCTCCTCCCTGGTGTGAGCGGTGCTCGAATCCCCGAGAATGCGCCAGATGGTGCCGTTGGCGTCGGCCGCGACGTAGAGCGAGCCGTCCGGCCCCACGGCCAGGCCCGACGGCCGGATGGACGTGGGACCGCCCGCCCCGGTGACGACGGTGCGGTACTCGCCCGCCGGCAGCCCGTCCCGGAGCGGCTGCCAGATCACCCGGTATCCCGCCTGCGGCAGCGGCGCACGATTCCAGGAGCCGTGGAACGCGACGAACACGCCGCTTCCATACCCGGCCCCGAGCTGCGGGGCCGGCCCGAACGCCAGCGCCATCGGGCCCCAATGGCCGGGAAACGCCGCGAGCGGCGCCCGGGCCGTGGCACAGCGGCCGATCCGGGTCCCATCGCCGCCATACTCGGGCGCCAGCACCTTGGCCCGGGCGTCCACGTCGTAATAGCAGTACGGCCAGCCGAAGTCGTCGCCCCGCCCGATCCGGACGAACTCCTCCGCCGGGTTCTCGGCGCTGCGCTGCGCGGTGAAGCCCCAGTTGTCCGCGAGCTGGTCCCGGCCGTGGACCGCGCCGTACAGGGCGCCGCTCGCGGGATCGACCGCCAACGCCACCGTGTTTCTGAGACCGCTGGCCCAGTGCTCGCCGTCGGCGAACCGCTGGCCGGGCCGGTCCGCGGCGAAGCGCCAGATGCCGGCGCGGGTCTCGCGCTCGGTGCACGGATCCCGCCCCGGCGAGCGGGACGAGCGGTTCCGCTCCTGGCAGCTGTTCGTGGCCGACCCGATGTTCACGAACAGCGCGCCCCCGGGGCCGAGCGCGATGCTCTTGGACGTGTGGTCGCCGTTCGAGGGCAGCCCGGTCACCATCGCCTCCGGCGCGCCGGCCGGCTCGAGCTGGCCGGGCTTCCAGGCGTAGCGGTACACCGCATCGTCGGTGCTGTAGTACAGGTAGCGGTCGCTGAGCGCGATGCCGGTGCCTCCGGGGCCGCCGAACGGCCGGACGATGTCGGCGACGCCGTCCCCGGACGTGTCCCGGAGCGCGAGCACCCCGCGGCTCCCGGCGTTCACGAACACGTCGCCGTTGGGCGCGACCACGAGATGGCGAACGGGTCCCAGGCCCTTCGCCACCGCGAGCGCACACAGCCCGCCCGGCAGCGCGAGCCCGGCGTTGCCCGCGGCGCAGAGGGGCCGGTCCGAGTGGCGCGGCGGCGCGAGCCGGGGCCGCCGCAGGGCCGCGGCGACCAGCACGATGGCGGCGAGCCCGAGGAGCGGGAGCGCGAGGCGGCCGAGGGAGAATCGCGACGACATGGCTCCGGAAATATGCCCCCGCCCCCGCGCACGGGCTACGGCGGGCGGGGCCCGAAAGCGGCGCGCCCTATTGCCGTGGGGGAAAAGCGTCATACTTTGATGGGCGTTGGATTGGTTCGGATTCGCTCCTTCGAAGGCCCGCTCGGTTTCCACTACCCTCACGGGAGACTCCCGATGGCAGCCAAGAAGAAGTCGTCCAAGAAGGCCAAGAAGTCCACCGCCAAGCGGCGCGCGGCCAAGAAGCCCGCGAAGAAGAGAACGGCCGCGAAGCGGAAGCCGAACGCGGCATTCATGAAGGCAATGACGCCGAGCGCCGCGCTGGCCGAAGTGGTGGGGAGCAAGCCCCTGCCGCGGACCGAGGTGACGAGGAAGCTCTGGGCGTACATCAAGCGCAAGGGGCTTCAGGACAAGGTCAACCGGCGGAACATCCACGCCGACGAGGCGCTCCGCCCGATCTTCAAGAAGGACGTCGTCAACATGTTCGAGATGACCAAGCTGGTGAACAGGCACCTCAGCTGAGGTCTTCGGCTTTCCGCAGACACGAGGGCGCTCCCGTCGGAGCGCCCTTTGCGTTGCCCGGGTTTATCTTTGGCCCCCTATGGCCGGCGAATACATCTTCACGATGCGCGACCTCCGGAAGGTCGTGCCCCCCAACAAGGAGATCCTGAAAGGGATCCACCTCGCGTTCTATCCCGGCGCCAAGATCGGCGTGCTCGGCGCCAACGGCGCGGGCAAGTCCACCCTGCTGCGCATCATGGCGGGCGTCGACACCGACTTCAGCGGGGACGCGCGCGCCCTGCCCGGCACCCGGATCGGCTACCTGCCCCAGGAGCCGCAGCTGGATCCGGCGAAGGACGTGCGCGGCAACGTGGAGGTCGCGGTCGCCGACTCCCGCGCCCTGCTGCAGCAGTTCGAGACGCTCAGCGCCCGCTTCGCCGAGCCGATGGACGACGACGAGATGACCCGGCTCCTCGAGAAGCAGGGCAACCTCCAGGAGCGGATCGACGCCCTCGGCCTCTGGGAGCTGGACCACAAGGTCGATCTGGCGATGGACGCCCTGCGCCTGCCGCCGGGCGAGGCGGACGTGACGAAGATCTCGGGCGGCGAGCGGCGGCGGGTGGCGCTCTGCCAGGTGCTCCTCTCCCAGCCCGACATGCTCCTCCTCGACGAGCCCACCAACCATCTCGACGCCGACAGCGTCTGGTGGCTGGAGCGCTACCTCGCCGAGTTCCCCGGCACCGTGGTGGCGGTGACCCACGACCGCTACTTCCTCGACAACGTGGCCAAGTGGATCCTGGAGCTCTACCAGGGCGCCGGTATCCCCTGGGAGGGCAACTACTCCTCCTGGCTCGCGCAGAAGCAGCAGCGGCTGGCGCAGGAGGAGAAGCAGGCGTCCGCGCGGCAGAAGACGCTGGCGCACGAGCTGGAATGGATCCGGATGGCGCCCCGCGCCCGCCAGGCCAAGAGCAAGGCGCGCATCACCCGGTTCGAGGAGCTCCGGGCCGAAGCGGAGCGGCAGTCGGAAGGCTCGGTCGAGATCCTGATCCCCGTGCCCGAGCGCCTGGGGGACGAGGTCGTCGTCGCCAAGGGCCTCGCGAAGGCGTACGGCGACCGGCTCCTGTTCGAGGGGCTGAGCTTTGCCCTGCCGCGCGGCGGCATCGTGGGGGTGATCGGGCCGAACGGGGCCGGCAAGACGACGCTCTTCCGGATGATCACCGGCGCCGAGCCGCCGGACGCCGGCGAGCTGATCGTGGGCAAGACCGTGCAGCTCGCCTACGTGGACCAGAGCCGGGACGCGCTCGACGGGTCCCGAACCGTGTACGAGGAGATCTCGGGCGGGCAGGACACGCTCCAGTTCGGCAAGCGCCAGGTGAACGCCCGGGCGTACTGCGCCGGCTTCAACTTCCGCGGCTCCGACCAGCAGAAGCGGGTGAAGGACCTCTCCGGCGGCGAGCGGAACCGGCTCCACCTGGCCAAGCTGCTGAAGAGCGGCGGCAACGTCCTGCTGCTGGACGAGCCCACGAACGATCTGGACGTGGATACCCTCCGGGCGCTCGAAGAGGCGCTGGTCGGCTTCGCAGGCTGCGCGGTGGTCATCAGCCACGACCGCTGGTTTCTCGACCGCATCGCCACCCACATTCTCGCGTTCGAGGGAAACAGCGAGGTCGTCTGGTTCGAGGGGAACTACCAGGACTACGCCGCCGACCTGAAGCGGCGGAAGGGCGTGGACGCGAACCAGCCGCACCGGATCCGATACAAGAAACTGGTCCACTGAACCGGATTACCTTCCCGGGCATGCTCACCCACCAGTCCCGCGTTCCGTACCTGCCCGCCCGCATCGAGGGACTCGCCTCGATCGTGATGAACCTCTGGTGGAGCTGGTGCCGGGAGGCGCGCAACCTCTTCCGCTCGATCGATCCGCTGCTGTGGCACCGGGTGCGCCACAACCCGATCGACTTTCTCTGCCGGGTGGATCCCGCCCGGATCGCCGCCTGCGCCAGCGACACCGACTTCCTGCGCCGGTACGACGAGGTCATGGCCCGCATGGCCTACGAGCTCACGACGCCGGACACGTGGTTCAACCGCACCTACGCCGGCTACAGCGACGGCCCTCTCGCCTACTTCTGCGCGGAGTTCGGGCTCCACGCCTCGGTGCCGATCTACTCCGGCGGCCTCGGCGTGCTCGCCGGCGACCACTGCAAGGCGGCCTCCGACCTGGGCGTGCCGATGATCGGCGTCGGCCTGTTCTACATGAAGGGCTACTTCGACCAACGGCTCCGACTCGACGGATGGCAGGAAGACAGCGACGAGGAATACGACATCACCCGCACGCCGCTCGAGCCGGTGGTGGGCCAGAACCACGAGCCTTTTCTCGCCACCGTGGACACCGCGGGCCGGCCGGTCCAGGTCCGCGCGTGGCAGACGATGGTCGGCCGGGTGCCGATCTACCTGCTGGACACCAATCTCGAGGCGAACCACCCGGAAGACCGCCTGCTCATGAACAAGCTCTACGCCGGCGGCCCCGAGCTTCGGCTGCGGCAGGAGTGGATCCTCGGCGCGGGCGGCGTCCGCATGCTGCGCGCGGTCGGGATCACCCCGGCGGTGTGGCACGCCAACGAAGGTCACGCCGCGTTCATGATGGTCGAGCGGATCCGCGAGCTGACCGCCGGGGGGACGCCGTTCGCCGCCGCGGTGCACGAGGTGCGGGAGCGCAGCATCTTCACGACCCACACGCCGGTGCCCGCGGGACACGACGCCTTCGCCGCCGACGACGTGGCCGCCTGCATCGGCCCGGTCTGGG
>DASWAI010000097.1:0-4680 GCA_036391215.1 Gemmatimonadales bacterium | reverse complement strand
AGTACTCCAGCACCGTGAGCCCCTCACGGAAGTTCGACTTGATGGGGCTCTCGATGATCTCGCCGATCCCGCCGGTCAGCTTCTTCTGCGGCTTGGCCATCAGGCCGCGCATGCCCGCCAGCTGCCGGATCTGGTCGCGCGAGCCGCGCGACCCGGAGTCGAACATCATGTACACCGGGTTGAACCCGCCGCGGCTCTGCCGCATGCTGTTCACCATCGCCTCGGCCACGTCGTTGTTGGCGTGGGTCCAGGCGTCGATCACCTTGTTGTACCGCTCGCCGAAGGTGATCTGGCCGGTGTTGTACGCCCGCTGGAACCGCTTCACCCGGGCGTCCGCCTCGCTCAGGAGATCGGCCTTCTCCGCCGGGATCTCGAGATCCTCGATGCCGATGGAGACGCCGCCCCGGGTGGCGAAGCCGAAGCCGAACTCCTTCAGCCGATCGAGGAACAGCACCGTGTCGGCCAGCCCGGCCCGCCGGTACGCCTCGAGCACCAGCTCGGAGAGCTGCTTCTTCTTCATCACGTAGTTCCGGTAGCCCTTCTCGACGATCACGGCCTTGGGAACGATGCTGTTGAACAGCACCCGGCCCACGGTCGTGCGGATCCAGCGCGGCCGCCGGGCGTCCTCGTCCACGGTCTCCCGCGGCGGGACGTACCAGAAGTGGATCGGGGTGTGGTACTTCACGGCCCCGGTGAGCAGCGCCATCTCGATCTCGGCCAGCGAGCCGAAGTGCTTGGCGTCCTTCCAGAGGCGCTTCTCGGTCTCGTCCTTCTTCCCCGTTCCCGCGCGGCGCAGCTCCTCCTCGAACCCGGCCGGGTCCTTGGTGAGGAAGTAGCTGCCCAGCACCATGTCCTGCGACGGCTCCGCCACCGGCCGGCCGTCGGACGGCTTGAGGATGTTGTTCGAGGAGATCATCAGCAGCCGGGCCTCCAGCTGCGCCTCGAACGAGAGCGGCACGTGCACCGCCATCTGGTCGCCGTCGAAGTCCGCGTTGAACGCGGCGCAGACCAGCGGGTGGATCCGGATGGCCTTGCCCTCGACCAGCACCGGCTCGAACGCCTGGATGCCGAGCCGGTGCAGCGTGGGCGCCCGGTTCAGCAGCACCGGATGGTCCTGGATGATCTCTTCCAGGATCTCGTACACCTCCGGGCTCTCCCGCTCCACGATCTTCTTGGCCCGCTTGACCGTTTCCGCGATGCCCTTCTCCACCAGCTTGTGGATGATGAAGGGCTTGAACAGCTCGACCGCCATGGCCTTGGGCAGGCCGCACTGGTGCAGCCGGAGCTCCGGGCCCACCACGATGACCGAGCGGCCCGAGTAGTCCACGCGCTTGCCGAGCAGGTTCTGGCGGAACCGGCCCTGCTTGCCCTTGAGCATGTCGCTCAGGGACTTGAGCGGCCGCTTGCCCCGCCCGCGGATCGCCTTGGAGCGCCGGCCGTTGTCGAACAGCGCGTCCACCGCCTCCTGCAGCATCCGCTTCTCGTTCCGGAGGATCACCTCCGGCGCCTTGTGCTGGATGAGCTTCTGGAGCCGGTTGTTCCGGTTGATGACCCGGCGGTACAGGTCGTTCAGGTCGCTCGTGGCGAAGCGCCCGCCGTCGAGCGGCACCAGCGGCCGGAGGTCGGGCGGGATGACCGGGACCACGTCGAGGATCATCCACGCCGGCTGGTTCGGGAGGTCGCCCGACTCACCCGACGACAGGAATGCGTCCACGATCTTGAGCCGCTTGAGCATCTGCTTCTTGCGGTGCTGGCTCGTTTCCGTGGCCACCCCCGCGCGCAGGTCCTCCGCCAGCTTCTTGATATCGAGCCGCTCGAGCAGCGCCCGGACCGCCGGCGCGCCGATGTCCGCCCGGAAGGTGGTGTCTCCCTCCTCCTTGGCCTTGATCCGGAGGGCGAGGTACTCCTCCTCGTCCAGGAGCTGGTTCGGCTCGACCTCCTGGTCGCCCGCGTCGATGACGATGTAGTTCGAGTAGTAGATGACCCGCTCGAGGTCCCGGAGCGTGATGTTGATCAGGTTCCCCATCGGCGACGGGAGCGTCTTGAAGAACCAGATGTGCGCCACCGGCACGCTCAGCTCGATGTGGCCCATGCGCTCGCGCCGGACCTTCGACAGCGTGACCTCCACCCCGCAGCGGTCGCAGATCACCCCGCGGTAGCGGATGCGCTTGTACTTGCCGCAGTGGCACTCCCAGTCCTTCACCGGGCCGAAGATGCGCTCGCAGAACAGCCCGTCCTTCTCGGGCTTGAAGGAGCGGTAGTTGATCGTCTCCGGCTTGGTGACCTCGCCCCACGACCACCAGGTGCGCTGCCCCTGGAGTTCCAGGCGCTCGCGCTCCTTGGGATCGCGCGGGCCGCGGATCTCCTCCGGGGCGGCGATACGGATGCTGATATAGTCGAAGCTCGAGCTCTTGGGCTCGCGTCCGCTGCGAAAATCGATCATTGTGTCCCTCTTACTCGTCGCCGGCTTCGGTGGTGCCGAGCGTGACCTTGAGTCCGAGCGCCTGCAGCTCCTTCACCAGCACATTGAACGACTCCGGGATGCCGGGCTCGGGCAGATTCTGACCCTTGACGATCGCCTCGTAGACCTTGCTGCGGCCGTTCACGTCGTCGGACTTCACCGTGAGCATCTCCTGGAGCACGTGGGCCGCCCCGTACGCCTCGAGCGCCCACACTTCCATCTCGCCGAACCGCTGGCCGCCGAACTGCGCCTTGCCCGCGAGCGGCTGCTGCGTCACCAGCGAGTAGGGCCCGATGGACCGGGCGTGGATCTTGTCGTCCACCAGGTGGCTCAGCTTCAGCATGTAGATCGACCCGACCGTCACGTCGCCTTCGAACGGCTGGCCCGTGCGGCCGTCGCGGAGCCGCGCCTTGCCCGCGGGCGTGAGCCCGGCGGCGCGCAGCACCTCGTTGGCCGCCGCGTCCAGGCTGGCGTCGGCCTTGTGAGCGAGCAGCGCCGCGAGCGCGGGCTTGCCCGCCGCCTCCAGCGCGTCCGCCGGGGAGAGCTGCCCGGCCTTCTCGACCTCCTTGGCGGCCTTGGCCCACTGCTTCTGGTGGGCTTCGTCGGCCCCGGCCTGCGCCTGGTGGAACGCCAACTCGTGCTTCCGCTGCTCCAGTTCCCGCTCGGCCAGCTCCCGCGCCGCGTCCACCAGGAACTTCCGGAGGGCGTGATGGAGCTCCTTCGTCTCCGCCGAGGCGCCCCTGGCCGCCAGCGCCTCGATGCCGGCCTCCGACAGGGTGGCCGGGGCCGCCTTCTTGAGGTCCTGCACCATCCGCACGATCGTCGCCGAGTCGAGCACCGGCGGCTGGTTCCGGAGCCGGAGGCTCTCTCCGGCCCACTTGAAGCCCGAGAGCCGGAGCAGGGTGCCGATCTCGCCCTCGTCGGCACCGCGGAAGACCGGTGTCTTGGCGTCGAACCCGAGGAGCTGGGCGCACCACCCGAGGTGGGTCTCCAGGATCTGGCCGACGTTCATCCGGCTCGGCACGCCCAGCGGGTTCAGGACGATGTCCACCGGCGAGCCGTCCGGCAGGAACGGCATGTCTTCCTCCGGCACGATCCGGGCGACGATGCCCTTGTTCCCGTGCCGGCCCGCCATCTTGTCGCCCACCGAGATCTTCCGCTTCTCGGCGATGTACACCTTCACCAGCTGGATGACGCCCGGCGGGAGCTCGTCCGGCTGGAGGATCTTGTCGATCTGGTCTTCGGCCTTCTCCTCGACCTTGGCCCGCTCGCGCGTGGCCGCGTCGATCGCCGCGCGGATCCGCTCGTTCGCGGCCCGGTTGGCCACCCGGAGCGTCTTGAGATCCACCTCGCTCAGGTCCACGTCCTGGAGGAGGGCCTTGGTCAGCTTGGTCCCCGCCGGCCGGTACTCCTCCACCGTGCCCGAGCGGAGCATGAGGGCCACTTCCTGCCCCTCGAGCAGGCGCCCCAGCTCCTCCATCATGACGGAGCCGATCCGCGCCTTCTCGTCGGTCTCGATCCGGCGCACCTCGCCGATCCGCTCGCCCCGGTCCTTCTCGACGACCTGATCCTCGATCCGGCTGAAGATCTTCACGTCGATCACCACGCCGGCCATCCCGGGCGGCACCTTGAGCGAGCTGTCCTTCACGTCCTTGGCCTTCTCGCCGAAGATGGCGGTGAGCAGCTTCTCCTCCGGCGACAGCTCGGTCTCGCCCTTGGGCGTGATCTTGCCGACCAGGATGTCGCCCGGCTTCACGTGCGCGCCGATGCGCACGATGCCCCGCTCGTCGAGGTCCACCAGCGACTCCTCGGCGACATTGGGGATTTCCCGCGTGATCTCCTCCTGGCCGCGCTTGGTGTCGCGGACGTGGAGCTCGAGCTCCTGGATGTGGATCGACGAGTACACGTCGTCCTTCACCAGCCGCTCGGAGAGCACGATGGCGTCTTCGTAGTTGTGCCCGTACCACGGCATGAACGCGACCAGCACGTTGGCGCCCAGGGCCAGCTCGCCGCCCTCGGTGCCCGCGCCGTCGGCGATCACCTCGCCGGTCTTCACCCGCTGGCCGGCGTGCACCAGGGGCCGCTGGTTGATCGCGGTGTCCTGGTTGGTGCGCCAGAACTTCTTCATCCGGTAGCGGTCGTGCTGCGCCAGCCGCGCCAGCGGGTGGTCGATCTTCCGCGGGCCCTCGGAGGCGGTGTCGATGATGATCTCGTCCGCC
>DASWAI010000096.1:0-35229 GCA_036391215.1 Gemmatimonadales bacterium | reverse complement strand
GGTCACGTCGTGCAGCGGGCCGTCGAGCGTGCCCGCGGCCCGAAGCCGGCCCGGCAGGATGATCGCGGGCGCGAGCCGGCGGACCGTGCCGAGGTCCACGTCCGACTCGCTCACGGCGAGGTCGTGGAACACCAGGCCCTGGCGGGTGGCGCTCACCCGCCCCTGGGCGGCGACGTGCGTCACCGGGTGCCCCGCGACCTCTTCGTCGGTGTAGTCCCAGTCCAGCTTCACGTCGAGCGCGTCCAGGAAGCCCGACCCCGCGGTGCTGCCGGACAGGGTGCCGAAGAAGGGCAGGTCGGGCACCCACGGACGGACCTCGTCGAGATCGAGGTCCGTATGGGTGAGCTTGAGGTCCCGCACGCCGATGCCGCGGCGGCGGTCGTCGAGCACGGTGAGCTGGCCGTCGATCCGGGTGGAGCCCCGCGCCAGGTGCAGTCCCGTGACCACGAAGGCCGCGCGGGTGCCGCTCTCCGAGTGCGCGGCGACCACGCCCCGCCCGGTGAGGTCGGGGAAGTCCGGCGAGATCCACCGCAAGTCGACCAGGCTCGCCTCGGGCGAGACCACCTGGAAGTCGTAGAGGGTGGTGTCGTGCGGCCAGGTCACGGCGCCGCCCCCGGTGAACCGCGTGTGCGGGAGCGCGCCGCGCCGGAGACTGAAGACCAGGCTGTCCCCGTGCTGCACCACGCGGCCCGCCGCGTCCCGCAGCACGACCTGGGGATCGCTTACCCGCGTGGCCAGCGTATCGAGGTCCACCAGGAAGGGGAGGTGGTCCGGCGTGCCGATCCGCATCCGCGTCATCTTCGTCGTGAGATCGGCGAACTCGATCACCCGTCGGAGCCCCTCGGGCCCGGACTCGATCACGCGCCCCGGGCGTGCGCGCTCCGCGGCGAGCGCCGAGTCCTGCTCCGCGCCGGTCTTGAGCTGCGGCGGGGGCGACCAGGGCAGCAGTACCCGGACCGTGCCGTCCCGCACCTCGAGATGACGGAACTCGATCAGGGGCGAGGTGCCCCCGCCCGGGCCGCCGAGGCGGAGCACGTCCTCGTAGTTCATCCGCCCGTTCCGGTGCTTGACCAGCTGGAGGGTGGGATGCTCCACTTGGAGCCGCGCCAGCACGAAGCGCCGGGCGAAGAAGTTCGGGAGCCGGTAGCCCACCCGGACCAGCGGCAGGTCCGCGAGCAGCACGCCGGCGGTGTCGCGGACGACCAGCCGCTCGATCGTCAGGTCGTAGAGGAACGAGCCCGACACCGACCCCACCTCCACCGACCCCGCGAGCACCCGGCTCAGCTCGCTCGACACGGTGCGGGCCAGCAAGTCCCGGCCCGGCGGCGTGAGCACCAGCGCCGTCACGACGCCGATGACGCCGGCGACGGTCCCGAGCAGGACGACGAAGACGAACCGCGCCAGACGGCGGCGCATCAGAAAGGCTGCCCCACCGAGAACTGCACGGTGAGCGGGACCCCGAAGAGCCGGGAGCGCCGGTCCACGAAGAACCCGTCCTGGACCTTCGTCAGGGCGCCGCTCGAGTCGGTCCTGAAGAGCGTGCCCGGCAGGAGGGTGTACGGGTTGTAGGCGACGTCGAGCCGGGCGGGACCGAGCGGCGTGGCGAGCCGGAACCCAATCCCCGGCGTGAAGCGGAGCCGGGCGGGGGCGATGTCGGGGCGGCCGCGCTCCCAGAGCATCCCGGCGTCCAGGAACGCGGCGAGCCGCATCCGGGAGGAGAGGATCGGCGAGGGAAAGCGGAGCTCGACGTTGCCCACCGCGAGGGTGTTTCCCCCGGTAGGAGCCACCTGCACCGAATCCGGCGACAGCTGGTCCGGCGTGGCCACCCGCGCCAGCGCGGTCGAGGTCACGACGTAGACCACCGGCCCCAGCTCGTTGCGACCGAAGCCGCGCACGTCGTTCGGGCCGCCGGCGTAGAACCTCTGCTCCGGCGGCAGGAACGCGTTGGTCTGGCTGCCCAGCGCCACCGTAGGCGAGAAGATGAGCCCGCCCCGAAGGTGCCAGCTCAGGACCACGCCGCCCCCGAGCGACCGGTACCACGCGGCGTCGGCCAGGACCCGGGTGAACTGCTGGAACGACGAGGACCCTATGAGCTTCGAGGCGTAGGTCACCTCGAGGCTCATGTTCGACCCGCGGGTCGGATCGATGGGACTGTTGGCGCGGGGGCGGCTCACCCGGGCGGTGAGCGCGGCCAGCAGCCGCCGCTGCTGGAGCTGATCGATCACGTCCGGGGTGCAGGCGTTGAAGAACGCGCAGAAGCTCGCCGGTGTCGCCTCGGTGCGGCCATAGGACACGGTGTACCCGAGCGAGACGGGCAGCGGGCGGCGCGGCGTCTCGTGCAGCAGCTCGAGGGTCGTGCCGATGTCGGAGCGCACGTACACCTTGAACTCCGACCGCCGCTCGGCGAACGCCGAGAGGCTCAGGATGTTGTTGGGCGACAGGAACGCCGGCCGGCGCACCGTGGCCGCGAGCTGCCAGTTGAAGCGGGACGAGCCGATCGAATCCTCCCGCGACACCCTGCAGATGTTCTTGTCGAGCCCGAAGTCGAACGGGCGCCCCACGCCGATCCGGGAGACGTTGCCCGAGAGATCGAACACCCGGCCCTGCCCGAAGAAATTGCGCACCGTCCAGTTCGCCTGGGTCCGGAAGCACTCCGTGGTGGCGTAGCCCACGCCGGTGCGGACCCGGAACGGCGGGCTCTCGCCCACCCGCACCAGGATCGGAACCGAGTCGCCCGGGGTGTAGTTCGCCGAATCGATGCCCACGGTGGCCGAGCGGACCAGGTCGCTCTTGTACAGGTTCCGCTGGCTCTGGAACAGCTCGTCCCGCGAGTACGAGCGCCCGGGCCGCGCCACGAGCAGGTCCCGCACCACCGAGGAGTCCAGCCGCTGGACGCCCTCCACCCGCACGGGGCCGAACCGCACGCGCCGGCCCGGCGACACGTCGAGGGTCACGTCCGCCGTGTACTGGGCCTTGGTGCTCACGAAGCCGGTGTAGACGGCCGCCTCGGGGAACCCGCGGTTCTTGAGCCGGGAGGCGATGCTGTCGGCCGTCGCCTGCATCAGGTAGCGGTTGAAGACGTCCCCCTGATGCAGCGGCAGATCGAGCAGCAGCCGGTCGCGCGCGCCCTCCGGCAGCGAGTCGAGCCCGCTGATTGCGAGATCGGTCACGAGGACCGGCCGGCCCTCCTTGATCCGGAAGGTCACGTAGGCGTCGTCGTCGGTGCGGCGCACCAGCGTGTCCACGGTGACGTCGGGAAATCCGCTCCGCTTGTACAGCACCTGGAGGCGGAGCACGTCGCGGCGGAACTCGGTCTCGTCGAAGTAGCGCTTGGCGCCCAGTCCGATCCAGCGCACGAGCGGGAAGGTCGCGAACCAGCTCGAGCTGGTGGTGCCGATCGCGGCGGCGAGCGTCGTCTTGTCGATGGACGCGTTGCCCTCGAACTTGAGCTGACGCACCACCCGCTGCGGCTCCTGCGCGACGGCCCCTTCGGCCGCCGCGAGTGCGCCGAGGAGAAAAAGAAACCCGGTTCCGGGGATTCCGAGGCCGGACCGGGGACGGCGAGCAGGGTGAATCGGAATTCGGCACTCCGGGGGAGGGACGACCGGCCCCGGAAGCTCCGGCCGGCGATTGACGCGATGCTCTAAGCTCCTTAGTTTGACGGCCTTACGCTCGCATGTCAACGCCAATGGGCCCTCGCTGGCCGCCGCTCCTGCTGCTCCTCGTCCTCTCCGCATGCGGCGGCGCGGCGCCGCCCTCGCCCACTACCCTCGACTACTACTTCGGCTCCGACCCGCGCTCGCTCGATCCGGCGCTCTCCACCGACGTGCCCACGGGCGAGGTCGCGGCCCTCCTCTTCGACAACCTGACCGAGTTCGACGTGAACGGCGGGCTGGTGCCCGGGCTCGCCCGAAGCTGGGAGATCGACCGCGCCGGGACGATCTACACGTTCCACCTGCGGAGCGGGCCGGCCTTTCAGGACGCCCGGCCGATCTCCGCCCGGGACGTGCGCGCGTCGTTTCTGCGGGCGCTCTCTCCGTCGTCCACCGGCGGCCGGGGCTGGCCGCTCTTCCCGATCAAGGGCGCCCGGGCCTACTCGGCCGGCGAAGCGGACTCGGTGCCCGGCATCACGGTGCCCGACGACTCCACCGTGGTGCTGACCCTGGAGGAGCCGCTCAACATCTTCCCCAAGCTCCTGGCCATGCCCGTGGCCGCGATCGTGCCGACCCCGACCCCCTCCGATTTCGCCGAGCACCCGACCGGGAGCGGGCCCTGGCGCTTCGTCTCCTGGTCGCACGACGACCAGATCGTGCTGGCAAAGAACCCGCGCTACTGGGGCGGCGCGCCCCACATGGACACGCTCCGGATCCGGATCATTCCGGAGCCGCTCACCCGGGCGGCCGAATACGAGGCGGGGCGGCTCAGCGTAGTCGAGGTGCCCTACGGCGAGACGAAGCGCTGGGAAGAGCAGCATGCGACGGAGCTCCAGCGGCGGCCGGCGCTGCGCGATCTCTATATCGCGCTCAACACCACCCGGGGGCCGCTCAAGGACCCGCGGGTGCGCCGCGCCCTCAACCAGGCGATCGACGTCGGCACGCTCCTGGGCAACATCATGGCCGGCCGCGGCGTCCGCGCGGCCGGCGCGATTCCGCCCGGCCTCGCGGGCTACGACTCGACCCGGGCCCCGTACGCGCTGGATCCCGCCAAGGCCAGGCAACTCCTGGCCGAGGCCGGCTACCCCAAGGGCTTCTCGGTGCAGCTGTGGCGCTCGCACCTGCCCGAGTACGCCCGGATCGCGCAGGCGGTGCAGCAGAGCCTGGCCCAGGTGGGGGTGACCGTGGAGATCGTCGAGCGCGACCCCGCCAGCATGCGGGCTGCGGCGCGGAACGGCGACGTGGACCTGCTCCTCACCGACTGGTACGCGGACTACCCCGACGCGGAGAACTTCACGTACCCGCTCTTCCACTCGAAGAACAGGGGGCCGGGCGGCAACTACGCGTTCCTGTCCGATCCGGAGCTCGACAGCCTGATCGTCCGGATGCGGGCCACCGGGGACGAGCAGGAAAAGGCCCGGCTGGCCCGCACCATCGACGCCCGCGTCTTCGACCTGGCCCCCTGGATCTTTCTCTGGTTCCCCGTGGACGTGTGGGCCGTGCGCCCCGAGCTCTCGGGGTGGCGGATCCCCGCGATCTTCAGCGGCCAGCGATGGACCGACGTGCGGCGGGCCCGGTGACCCGCGTCCTCGCCACCCGCGCGCTGCTCCTCGTCCCCACGCTCCTCGGTGTCCTGCTGGTCACGTTCCTGCTGCTGTACGTGGCGCCGGGCGATCCGGTGCAGGCCATGGTGGGCGAGCGGGCCGACCCGGAGACCCTGGCACGGCTGCGGGCCCAGCTGCACCTCGACGACCCGCTCCCCAAGCAGTTCGCGCACTACGTCGGCGGCGTGCTGCGGGGCGACCTCGGCACGTCGTACATCACCGGCCGGCCGATCCTGCGCGACCTGCTCGAGCGCTTTCCCGCTACCCTGCGCCTGGCCGGCGCGGCGATGCTCTTCGCCACGCTGGTCGGCGTCGGCATCGGCGTCTACGGGGCGTGGCGACCACGCGGCTGGGTGGACCGGGCGAGCGCGCTCGCCGCCTACCTCGGCGTGTCCTTTCCGGTGTACTGGGTCGGGCTCATCCTGATCCTGGTCTTCGCGGTGATGCTCCGCTGGTTCCCGCCCTCGGGGTACGGCGGCTTCGCCTACCTCGTGCTGCCCGCCCTCACCCTCGGCATGCGCTCGGTCGCGTTCCTCTCCCGCATGACCCGCGCGACGATGCAGGAGGTGCTCCAGAGCGACTTCGTCCGCACCGCCCGCGCCAAGGGCCTGGGCGAGACCGGCGTGATCCTGGGACACGGACTCCGGAACGCGCTGCTGCCGGTGATCACGGTCCTCGCGCTCGACTTCGGCAGCTACCTCACCGGCTCGATCCTCACCGAAACGATCTTCTCCTGGCCCGGCGTGGGGCGCTACGTGCTCACCGCGATCGAGAAGCGCGACCTGCCCGCGGTACAGGGCAGCATCCTGTTCCTGAGCCTCGTGTTCGTGCTGGTGAACCTCGCCGTGGATCTGCTCTACGCGAAGGTGGATCCGAGGGTGGCGTACGAATAGGAACGGCCGCACGGAGGCCCGGCGGACCTGGGACCGGAGGCGGGCGGGTCTCGCCTCGCTGGCCACGCTGCTGGCGCTCGCCTGGCTTCCCCTCCGCCCCCCCGTCCCGCTGGCGGCCCAGAGCCCGCTCGCCCGCCTGCTGAACCGCCGCCTCGACGCGGCGCCGCTCGACCGGTTCCTCTGGGGCATCGCCGTGGTGGACGACCGCGGCCGGCTGCTGTATGGCCGGAATGCCGACCGGCTCTTCGCCCCCGCCAGCACGGCCAAGCTGTTCGTGAGCGCGGTGGCGGCGGCGCGCCTGCCGCCGGACGGCACGGTGCGGACCAGCGTGTACGCGGCCGGCCCGGTGACGGACGGCGTCGTGCGGGGCGACCTCGTGCTCTACGGGCGGGGTGATCCCACGATGGACCGCCGCTGCTACGGGCTCGACACGACCCTCGCCTTCGCCTGCACCACCGACCCGGCCGCTCCCCTCCGCCGACTGGCGGATACCCTCCGGGCGATCGGCATCCGCGCCGTGGCCGGCGACCTCGTGGGGGACGGAAGCTGGCTCGAGCCCAGGCTGGTCCACCCCGCGTGGGAGGGCTACGACCTCAACTGGTGGTACGCGGCGCCGGTGTCGGGCCTGGCCTTCAACGACAACAGCGTGGACATCGCCTGGAGCCCCGGGCCGGTGGGCGAGCCGGCCCGCATCTCGTTCACGCCGGCCCTGGGCGACGTGACCCTCGCAAACCGGACCGTCGTGATCCCGGGCGACACCGGCGCCACGCTCGACTTCTTCCGCGACCCGGGGACGGATCGGATCCGCGCCGAGGGCCGGGTGCCGCAGGGCGGCGGCAGCGGCACGGAGTACTTCGCGCTGCCGGACCCGAATCTCTATGCGGCCTGGGCGTTCGGCGCCGCGCTGGCCGGCGCGGGCATCACGGTCCGCGGCACGACTCGCTCGACGACCGACTCGAGCGCCTACCACGCGGCCCGGGCCACCGCGCCCCTCGCCGAGGTGGAGTCGCGCCCGTTCCGGGACTGGATCTTCCCGATCCTCAACAGCAGCCAGAACTGGTTCGCGGAAATGCTGCTCAAGCAGCTCGGCCGGCGGTTCGGCGGAGAAGGCTCCTGGGCCCGGGGCCTCGCCGTCGAGCGCCGGTTCCTCATCGATTCGGTCCGCCTGGACTCGACCCGGTTCGCGCTGGTGGACGGCTCGGGCCTGGCGTCGTCCAACGCCGTGAGCCCGCTGGCGCTGGTGGGCGTGCTCCTGTTCGCCCACCGCCACCCGGCCATGGAGCCGTTGCTCTCGGCCCTGCCCCGCTCGGGCGCGCGCGGCTCGCTCCGGAACCGGTTTCTGGGCACGAGCATCGAGGGCCGCGTCACCGCCAAGCCGGGCGGCATCACGGGCGTGAACGGTCTCGCCGGCTACCTGGACCTGGCCGGCGGGCGGCGGGTTACCTTTGCCATTCTGGTGAACCACCACACGCTCGCGAACCGGATGATGGTCGCCGCGATCGACAGCCTGGTCGGGGACATCGCGCGGGGCCTCGAGCGGCCGCGCTGAAGGCGGAGGGAGGAGGAACCATGCTGCTCCTGCTGGTGCGCCACGCGGACGCGGGCGAGCGCGACCCTGCACAGTGGCCCGACGACACCCTGCGGCCGCTCACGGAGAAGGGGCGGAAGGTGCACGCCAAGGTGACGCGGGCGCTGCGCGATGCGGGCGTGGTGCCGGAGATCGTGCTCACCAGCCCGTGGCTCAGGGCGGCTCAGACGGCGGAGATCATCGTCCAGGGCCTGGGCCTGGCGCCGGCGGTGCCCTGCCCCGCGCTCGCCGCCGATCCCGACCTCGCGGCGCTCGACGCCGCGGTCGGGCCGCGGAAAGGGAAAGCGGCGGTGGCCCTGGTGGGACACTCGCCCTGGATCGACGAGCTGGCGGCGCTCCTCCTCGCCGGCAGCCCGAAGGGAGTCGCGGTGGACTTCCCCAAGAGCGGCGTGCTCTGCGTCGAGACGGACCGGGTGGAAGCGAGGGGAGGCGCCCTGCGGTTCTTTCTCCGCCCGAAGATGCTGTAGGGTACCTTTCGCCCCATGCCCATCTACACCCGCACCGGCGACACCGGCAGCACCGGCCTTCTGGGCGGCGTCCGGGTGCCCAAGGACCACCTCCGCGTCGCCGCCTACGGCGACGTGGACGAGCTGAACGCCGTGATCGGCCTCGCCCGCGCGACCGCGCCGGCCGAGCTGGCCGATCCGTTGCTCGAGGCGGTGCAGCGCGACCTCTTCTCCCTGGGCGGCCACCTCGCCACTCCCGATCCGGCCAAGGTCGCCAAGGCGCTCGAGCGCGCCACGCTTTCGCCCGACCGGATCCGCGAGTTCGAGCTCGTGATGGACGCCGCGGACCAGGAGCTCGGCGCGCTCCGGGCCTTCGTCCTGCCGGGCGGGGCACCCAAGGCGGCCGCGCTCCACCTCGCGCGGACGGTGTGCCGCCGGGCCGAGCGCAGCGTGGTCCGGCTGGCCCACGAGAACGAGGTCCCCGATCTCTTCCTGGTCTATCTGAACCGGCTGTCGGATCTCCTGTTCACGCTCGCGCGCCTGGCCAATCACCGCGCCGGTGTCGGTGACGTGACGTGGTGACCGTCCGCCACGCGCTGGGCAGCTACCCCGTCATCGTCGAGCCGGGCGCCCTGAGCCGGCTCGGGGCGCTGGCGGCCGAGCACCTGGGCGGCCGGCGGCTCGCGCTCATCACCGACTCCAACGTCGGCCCGCTCTTCGACGCGTTCCGCGGGGGACCGAGCCCGTGGCGCGGGGCCGGCGCCGGCGCCGAGCCGCCCGTCTTCGGCGCCGAACTCGTGGTGCCCGCCGGCGAGCAGTCGAAGAACCGGGCGCAGTGGGCCACCCTCTCGGACCAGCTGCTGGACCGCGGGTTTGGGCGCGACAGCGCCATCGTCGCCCTGGGTGGCGGCGTGATTGGCGACCTGGCCGGCTTCGTGGCCGCGACCTACCTCCGGGGCATCCCTTGCCTCCAGGTGCCCAGCACGCTGCTCGCGATGCTCGACGCATCCGTCGGCGGGAAGACGGGCGTTGACACGCCGCACGGCAAGAACCTCGTCGGTGCGTTCCATCCGCCCGCGGCGGTGGTCGCCGATCCCCTCGTCCTCCGGACCCTGCCCGAGCGCGAGTACCGCGCGGGCCTGGCCGAGGCGGTGAAGCACGGGCTGATCGCCGACGCCGGGTACTTCGCCTGGCTGGGCGAATCGGCGGCCGCGATCGCGCGGCGCGACGAGACCACGCTGGCGACGCTCGTCCGCCGCAGCGTCGAGATCAAGGCGGCCGTGGTCGGCGAGGACGAGCGAGAGGGCGGCCGCCGCGCCATCCTGAACGCCGGCCACACGGTGGCTCACGCGGTCGAGCACGCATCCGGCTACGCTCTCGCCCATGGGGAAGCCGTGGCCCTCGGCCTGGTGGCGGAGTGCGAGCTGGCGGAGGCGATGGGCATCGGGCGCCGGGGGCTCGCCGCCGAGGTAGCCGCGCTGCTGCGGCGCCTGGGACTTCCGGTCCGGCTGGAAGACGGGCTGCCCCGCGGCCGGGTGCTGGCCGCGATGGCAGCGGACAAGAAGAACCGGGCGGCGAGAGTGCGATTCGCCCTCCCGCGCGACGTGGGCACCATGTTCCCGGGCGAGCAGTGGACCGTGGCTGCGGACGACCGGGCGATCGAGTCCGCCCTGGACCGTCTGACCCCCGCCGGAGGGGCCTGAGGCCGGGTCATATCGGCGGCTGCGTCACTTTTCCCCAGGAAACCGGTCGGGTGGAGAAAGGAGGAAACCGGCTCCCAACGAACGTTTTGTGATGTGGAAAACACCGCTTGCTTGACCGTTTTGGAGTGCCTCCGTATATTCAAGAGCCGCAACGGCTTACGACGCAGCTCCCTTGACTTGATCTCCACAGCCGGTCGTTAGGTCAACCCTCTCTCGGGGTGGTCTATGCCTGTCGTCCGCAACAACGGGAACCCTCGCCCGCTGTTCCGCACCGCTCCCTCCAGCGCGTTCGACCAATACCTGCTCGACATCCAGAAGCTTCCGATGATCACGGACCCCGAGGAGGAGAAGCGGTTGGCGCGACGGGCCCAGGCGGGAGATCCGGTGGCCGCCGAGCGGCTGGTGACGGCCAACCTCCGGTTCGTCATCTCCTACGTCAAGAAGTATCAGGGACACGGGCTCGAGCTTTCCGAGCTGGTCGCCATCGGCAACGAAGGTCTGCTCAAGGCGGTGCGCAAGTTCGATCCCGAGCACGGCGTCAAGTTCATCTCGTATGCCGTGTGGTGGGTGCGCCAGGCCGTCCTCAAGGCCCTCGCCGAACAGACCCGCAGCGTTCGCATTCCCCTGAACCAGAACTCGGCCCTCATCCGCATGTCGCGCGCGGAGAGCTTCCTCGCCCAGGAGCTGGGGCGGGAGCCGACCGATCACGAGGTCGCGCTGGCCCTCAACGACTCGGTGGACAACATCCGGGCCGCCCGGCGCATGACCGGCGCCGAGGTGTCCCTGGATGCCCCGGTGGAGCGGCAGGACCGGGCGTCGAGCACCTTCGGCGAGCGGGTGGCCGGTACCGGGCACGGCGAGATCGAGGAGATGACCGACAGCCGGCTTCGCCGGGAGTTCATCGAGCGTCTGTTCGAGCGGCACCTGACGCCGCGCGAGCGGAAGATCCTGTCGCTCTACTACGGACTGGAGGAGGGCTCCGAGGCGCTCACGCTCGAAAAGATCGGCGCGCTGCTCGGCGTCACCCGCGAGCGCATCCGCCAGATCCGGGAGCGGGCGTTCGAGAAGCTGCGGGAATCCCCGGACGTGAAGTCGTTGAAGGAGGGATGGGTGGCGGCGTAGGGAGCCGTTGGCCGTTAGCCTCTAGCTTTGCCAGCTGCTGCTCCACAGGCCCTCCGCGCGGCGTCGCGGGGGGCCTCGTTGCATCGAGGCCCCCCGCGCAGCCGCCACCTGACAGCCGACGGCCGACGGGTAAGGGCCAACGGCCAGCGGCTATCTTACAGCCATGCCCCCCTACCCTCTCGCTCTCTTCCCCCTCGACGTCGTCCTTTTTCCCGGCGCCCTGTTGCCGCTGCACATCTTCGAGCCGAGGTACCGGCAGATGCTGGCCGACTGCCTGAAGGGCGAGTCGCGCTTCGGCGTCGTCGGGCCGGGACGCGAGGCGGAGGCGCCGGACGCGGGGGCGGCCGGGTGCGCAGCGGAGATCCGGGCCAGCGAGCAGCTTCCCGACGGCCGCTCGAACATCCTGGTGGCGGGCGGGCCCCGGTTCGTGGTGCAACACGTGCTCGACGACCCGGCGCCGTACCACGTCGGCCTGGTGGAGGAGTTCGACGAGCGCCCCGGGACGCTTCCGCCGGCCGAGCGGCTGGGGGAGCTCCGGGACCTCTTCGCGCGCTACTGGGCGGTCTTTCGGTCGCTCCAGGACGAGGAGCCCGATGCCCCCGAGCTGCCGGACGAGCCCGTCGCGCTCACGTTCGCGGTGAGCGCGGCCCTGGAGTGCGACGCGGGCGTCAAGCGCAAGCTCCTCGCGACCCGGAGCACGGACGAGCGGGTCGCGCTCCTGCTCCATCTGCTGCCGGCCCTCACCCGGTCGCTCGAGTCCGCCGTCCGGGTGCACCGACGGGCCCGTCACAACGGCAAGGGCGACATCCACTCCGTTCTTCCCGCCGACCTGTGAAGCCCGCGTTGCTCGAGGCGCTCGGCCGGATCGTCGGGCCGCGATGGGTACGCCACCGCAAGGCGGAGCTCACGACCTACTCGATGGACGGCCTGCCGACGCACGAGTCGCTGCCCGGTGCCGTGGTGATGCCGGCCGGCCGCGGGGAGATCGTCGAGGTCGTCCGCCTGCTGCACCTGCTCCAGGTGCCGTTCGTGGCCCGGGGCGCCGGCACCGGGCTCTCGGGCGGGGCGCTGGCGGACCCGGAGGCGGTGCTGGTGACCCTTACCCGGATGAACCGGATCCTTCGGGTCGATGCCGCGGCGCGGCGGGCGGTGATCCAGCCCGGGGTGGTGAACGCCCGCCTGTCCGAGGCGATCGTCTCGCTCGGCCTCCAGTACGTGCCCGACCCGTCGAGCCAGGCCGCCTGCACGGTGGGCGGCAACGTGGCGGAGAACGCGGGCGGCCCGCACTGCCTCAAGTACGGCGTCACCACCAACCACATCGTGGAACTCGAGGTGGTGTTGCCCGATGCGAGCGTGGTACGGCTGGGTTCGCCCCAGGGCGACCCGTGGGGGCCGGA
Organism: Gemmatimonadales bacterium; assembly: GCA_036391215.1. Classification (GTDB taxonomy): domain Bacteria; phylum Gemmatimonadota; class Gemmatimonadetes; order Gemmatimonadales; family GWC2-71-9; genus DASQPE01. The sequence goes on along the minus strand of DASWAI010000096.1, from coordinate 22,823 downwards.
CCTGGTCGGACTCTTCGTCGGCAGCGAGGGCATGTTCGGCATCGCCACCGAGATCACCGTCCGGCTGGAGCCCATCCCGGCGGCCGTGCGCACCATGCTGGCCGACTTCCCCAGCGTGCGCGCGGCCAGCGAGGCGGTGTCCGCCATCATCGCGTCCGGCGTCGTGCCGGCGGCGCTGGAGATGATGGACCAGGCCTGCGTGCAGGCAGTGGAAGCGTCCATCTACGCCGCGGGCTACCCGACCGACGCCGCCGCGGTCCTCCTGGTGGAGGTGGACGGGACGCCGGAGCAGACGGAGGCCGAGTCGGCGCTGGTGGAGGAGATCCTGCGCGCGCACCACGCCCGCGGGGTTCGGAGCGCCTCGTCGGCCGTCGATCGGGCCCGGCTCTGGCAAGGACGGAAGAAGGCGTTCGGCGCGATGGGCCGGATCGCCCCCGACCTCGCGGTCCAGGACGCCGTCGTGCCCCGCTCCGCGCTCCCCGACATCCTCGACCGGATCGGGGAGATCCGTCGCCGGCACGGGCTCTCGATCAGCAACGTCTTCCACGCGGGCGACGGGAACCTGCACCCGAACATCAGCTTCGACCGCCGGGACCCGGAGCTGGCCGCGCGGGTGCGGGAGGCGAGCCGCGAGATCATGGCGGCCTGCGTCGCGGCCGGCGGGAGCATCACCGGCGAGCACGGCGTGGGCAACGACAAGATGGGCTACATGCCCTGGATCTTCGACCCGGAGACGCTGGGGGCCATGCAGGCCGTGCGGCGGGTGTTCGACCCGGACGAGCGCTGCAATCCGGGCAAGGTGCTGCCCGCGCGCGCCTGCCGGGAGTGGCGCGCGGCGCCGGGCGCGCGGAGGGAGGCCTCGTGATCTTCTCCCGTCTCCGCGCCCTGCTTGGGCCCGCCGCGGTGGACCGCGACGCCGACAATGTCCCCCGCGTAGCCCCCGGCTCCACCGACGCGCTCGCGCTGGTCTGCCGGCTCGCCCACGACGAGGGCTGGAAGATCCGGGTCGAGGGACTCGCTACCTGGCTCCCCCCGGACGCACCGGCCGATCTGGCGGTGAGCACGCGTGCGCTGGACGAGATCGTCTCCGTGCACCCGGCCGACCTGGTGGCGACGGTCCAGGCCGGCGCGTCCCTCGACGCGATCCGGCGCCGCCTGGCGGAGCAGGGCATGTGGCTCGCCCTCGACCCGCCGGGGCGGCCCGACCGCACCCTCGGCTCGGTGATCGCCACCGGGACGAGCGGACCGTTGCGCCACGGCTTCGGCCCGGTCCGCGACCAGATCCTCGGCTGCACCGTGGTTACCGGCGACGGACGGATCGTGAAGCCGGGGGCCCGGGTCGTGAAGAACGTCGCGGGGTACGACCTCACCAAGCTGCACGTCGGCGGGTTCGGCGGGTTCGGCATCCTCACCGAGGCGCACCTCCGGCTCCGGGCGCTCCCCCGGGCCGACGTCACCCTGGTCTCCCGGGGTAGCCGCGACGCGCTCACGGCGGCCGCGCGCGACCTGCTCGAGGCCCGTATCGCGCCCGCCGCCCTCGAGCTGGTCTCGCCCGCGCTCGCCGCCGACCCCGATTGGGTGCTGGCCATCCGGTTCCTCGGCGTGGATGCCGCCGTGCAGGCCGATGTCCGCCGCCTGCCGGCCGAGAGCGGCGCCGTGTGGGAGCAGCTGCCGGCGGACCGGACGGCCGGGTTCTGGGCGCTGCTGGCCCGCGGCAGCCTGGACGGTCCCGTCACCTTCCGCCTGGGCGTGCTCACCGACGGGCTGGACGAGATGCTGGATCTCCTGGCCCATGATCTCGACACCGGCGTCGTGGCCGCGGGCGCGGCCAGTGGGTCGCTTCGCTGGACCGGCGACGCCCCGGTCGAGCGCCTCCGGGCCACGCGCCGGGCGGCTGCTGCGCGGGAGATCCCGATGACCCTCGAGCGCGCGCCCTGGCCCGTCCGCCGGGCGCTGGGCCACTTCGGCGCCTACCGGGAGGGGGTCGGACAGCTCGTGGACCGCCTGCGGAACACGTTCGATCCGAAGCAGTCATTGAGCGTGGCGCTGGAGGGGAGTGAGAAGAGTGAGAAGTGAGAGGTGAGAAGTGAGAGGTGGGGAGTGAGGAGCGAGAGGGGGTGGCGGTGAGTGAGGCGGCGTCCGGCTACCAGGCGCTCGATCCCTGCGTCCACTGCGGCTTCTGTCTCCCGGCGTGCCCGACCTACCTGGCCACCGGAGACGAGGCCGACAGCCCGCGCGGCCGAATCGTGCTCATGCGCGCGCTCGAGCGGGGCGAGATCGGGCCGGAGGACGAAGGCCTGGTCACTCACCTCGACGCGTGCCTGGGCTGCCGGGGCTGCGAGCCGGTCTGTCCCTCCGGCGTGGGCTACGGGCGGGGACTCGAGGCCGCGCGGGCCCACCTGTTCCGCACCCGTGGCCTCCCCGCCCTGGCACGGCTCGGGCTGAGTGTCTTCCGGAACCGGCCCCTCTGGCAGGCGGTCTTCCGGGCCGGGCGGCTCCTCCGCGCGACCGGCGTTCCCGCCCGGCTGGCGGGGGAGACCCGCTTCGGATTCACGATGGCCATGCTGGCCGCGACGGGGGACGGGCGCGCGGGGCGTGCGGTGCGTGCGGGGGGGGCGGGAGCTTCGGGCGGCGCGTCGGTGTCGCGAGCCTCGGAACGCCGGTCGGTCGTCCTCTTCCGCGGTTGCGTCATGGAGGGCCTCTTCTCCCACGTGAACGCGGCCACCAGGCGGACGCTCGCGGCCAACGGCTACGAAGTCCGCGAGGTAGCCGGCCAGGCCTGCTGCGGCGCGCTGCACGAGCATGCCGGTGACCACGCCGGCGCCGCCGCGCTGGCGGTCCAGAACGTGGCCTCGCTCCTCGACGCAGCCGACTGGATCGTCGTGAACAGCGCCGGGTGCGGCGCCCTGCTCAAGGACTACGGCCATCTCCTCGGCACCGCCGACGGGGCGCGGTTCGGAGCCAAGGTGCGGGACGTCTCCGAGCTCCTCGCCGAGCGCGGCCCCCGCCCGGGAGCGCCGCTCCGGCTCGAGGTGGCCTACGACGCGCCCTGCCATCTCCAGCACGCGCAGCGTGTGCACGCGGCCCCGCTCGCGGTCCTCGGCGCGATCCCCGAGCTCCGGCTCCGCCTCCTCCCCGGGTTCGACCGCTGCTGCGGGAGCGCCGGGATCTATTCCCTGCTCCACCCGGACCTCGCCCGATCGGTGCTGGACGACAAGATCGAGGTCTTCCGCGCGGCCCAGCCCGCGCTCGATGCCGTGACCACCGGAAACCCCGGCTGCCTGATGCAGATCGGAGCGGGGCTGCGGGCTTCTGGGCTGGGCATCCCCGCCGTGCACCCGGTGGAGCTTCTGGACCGGTCGTACGCAGAGGCCGGGGTCTACGCCAGGGAGGGAGGCAGTGACCGCTGACCGGTAGCCTGCGCTTCCCCGCCGGCGGGGGGCCCCGTTTACACTTCAGTGTTCACCGTTCACCGTGGTTATGTCCCGGGCCATCCTGTTCGACTTCAACGGCGTCATCATCAACGACGAGCCGCAGCACTGCGAGGCGCTGACCGCGACCCTCGCGGAGTACGGGATCCCACTCGACCGGGAGACGTACTACCGCGAGTATCTCGGCTTCGACGATCGCGAGTGCTTCCGCTTCACCTTCGAGCGATACGGCCGCCCCGCAGGCGGCCCCGCGCTCGCCGAGGCGATCGAGCGGAAGGCCGCGCACTATGCGGCCGAGATCCGGCGCGCGATGACGCTCGTCCCGGGTGCGGCTGACTTCATTCGGGCGGCCGCGGCGGACGGGCTGGCGCTTGCCATCGTGTCGGGGGCGCTCCGGCGGGAGATCGATCTGGTGCTCGACACAGCCGGCCTGCGCCGGCACTTCGGCGTCGTGGTGTCCGCGGAGGACGTGTCCGCGTGTAAGCCGGACCCCGAGGGCTACATCCGGGCCCGCCGGGCCCTCGGGCTGGCGCCGGAGGACTGTGTCGTGGTGGAGGACTCGCTACCGGGACTCGCGGCGGCGCGCGCAGCGGGGCTCCGCTGCGCCGTCCTCACCACGTCCCACCCCGGGGACCGGCTGGGGCCCGCGGACGCCGTGTGGCCGGACCTGGCCGGCCGCTCACCTTCCGACCTGCCGTGGGCCGATGCCGCCGCGTGAGCTGGGATACGATCGTTCGCGGCTCGACCGCTTGCGCCGCGGCGCGGTGGTGGTGACCGGTGAGCCCGCGGTGTTCCAGCTCGCCGGACCGGGCGCGCTCACCTGCCTCCAGGGCCTGCTCACGAGCGATCTGGACAAGCCGGGTGATCACAGCCTCACCTACGGCGCGCTGCTCACTCCCAAGGGCTCGATCGTGGTGGACTACTGGGTTTTCCGCGAGCCCGCAGGATTCACGCTGGTGGCGCCGATCGAGAGCCGCCTGGCGTCGGACGACCTCTTCCGCCGGCAGGTGCCGCCCCGTCTGGCCCGGATCACGGATATGACGGGCCAGGTGGAGGTGGCGTGGCTGCTCGGGTCCCAGGCGTTCGCCGCGCTCGCCCGCTCCCCCATCAAGCCGATACCGGACGCGGCCGGCCGCACCGTGGCCCTCGAGTACCCCGAGGGCCGGCTCCTGCTGGGCCTCGCCCCGGAGACGGCGCCCTTTGCCGCCGTTGCGCTGGGGCCCCGGGCCGTGGTGCAGAGGCTCATCGCGGCCCTGGGCGGCGCGGGCGTCGAGCAGGGCACCGCCGAGGACCTGGAGGCCGCGCGGATCCTCGCCGGATGGCCGGCGCTTGGTGCCGAGATCGACGACCGCACGCTCCCGCAGGAGGTACGCTACGACCAGCTCGGCGGCGTTTCCTACACCAAGGGCTGCTACGTGGGTCAGGAAACGGTGGCGCGGCTCCATTTCCGGGGACATACCAACCGCGAGCTCAGGGGACTGATCTGGCGGGGCGCGGCGCCGCTGGAGGGCGACGCGGTCACCGCGGCCGGGCGGCCGGTCGGCAACGTGCGCTCGACGCTGGTGCTGGACGACCGGTTGCTGGGGCTCGCCCCCATTCGCCGCGAGGTGGCGACGGGTGAGGAAGTCGAGGCGGGCGGGCGGGCGGCCCGGGTGGTGGCCCTGCCCTTCGCCCCGGAGGATCTCGACGGCTGAGGCGGGAACGACCGAGCCCCGGCGGAGCAGGCTCCCCCGGGGCTCGTGGCGACAGTGCGGCGAACGGCGCTCGCGCGCTTACATCTTCTTGCTGGTGTCCCGCGCCATGGTGCTGTCGTGCTTCATCATGGTGCTGTCCATGCTGCCGGCGGCAGGAGCGGCAGCCGGAGCCTCGGACGAAGCCGGGGCCTCAGCCTTTTTCTCACCGGCGCAGGCCATAACCGCAAGCACGGCGGCCAGGCATAGGGTCTTCTTCATGGTGTTGCTCCTTAAATGGTTGGGTGTCCAGGAAGACATAGGGCGCATGCCGCCGCTGTCGTCGGGCGTACGGCGTGCGAAGCTAAGGCCCCGTCGGCATTTGTCAAGCCGCCGTGGGGGGCCGACTTAGCTATGTCGTGCCCGGCACCGGACTTGCCCCGGCGGTCCCATCCGGCCACGTTCCGCAACGAGGGGCCCGGCGCGTCGCCGCAGCCCCGCCGAGTCGAGGTAGCTTCGTGAAAGCGCACGGCATCCAGCCCCGGACTCTCGGGGAGCTCCGCAACAGCCCCTGGGCCGACCCCCCGCTCCGCGGGCGGAGGGTGCGGGACGAAATCCGCTCCAACCTCGTCGCCCGGCTGGCCTCGGGCGAGGAGCTCTTCCCGGGGATCGTCGGCTACGAGGACAGCATCGTCCCCCAGCTGGTCAACGCCCTCCTGGCCCGGCACCACTTCATCCTCCTCGGGCTTCGCGGCCAGGCCAAGAGCCGCATCCTGCGCCAGCTGGTCTCGCTCCTGGACGAGCGGATCCCCATCGTGGCTGGGAGCGAGGTGAACGACGACCCCTTCGCCCCCATCTCCAAGTACGCCCGCGACCGGCTGGCCGAATGCGGGGACGCCACCGCCATCGCGTGGCTCGACCGGTCGCAGCGCTACGTCGAGAAGCTCGCGACACCGGACGTCACCATCGCCGACATCATCGGCGACGTGGACCCGATCAAGGCGGCGCGCGGCGGCCACCTGCTCTCCGACGAGCTCACGATGCACTTCGGGCTCCTGCCCCGGGCCAACCGCGGCATCTTCGCGATCAACGAGCTGCCCGATCTGAGCGGCAAGGTCCAGGTGGGCCTGTTCAACATCATGCAGGAAGGCGACGTCCAGATCAAAGGCTATCCCGTGCGCCTGCCGCTGGACGTGCTGCTCGCGTTCACCGCGAACCCGGAGGACTACACCGCGCGGGGGAAGATCATCACCCCGCTCAAGGACCGGATCGGCTCCGAGGTCATCACCCACTACCCCCGCACCGTGCAGCTCGGCATGGAGATCACGGCGCAGGAGGCATGGACCCGTCGGGACGGACCCGAGGTGGCCGTGCCCGACTTCATCCTCGAGCTGGTCGAGCGGGTGGCGTTCGAGGCACGGGAGGACAAGCGGGTGGACCGCCGCTCGGGCGTGAGCCAGCGGCTCCCGATCAGCGTGCTGGAGAGCGTGGTGTCGAACGCGGAGCGCCGGGCGCTCGCCCTGCACGAGCGGCGGGCCGTCCCGCGGGTGAGCGACGTCTACGCGGCCACGCCGGCGATCACCGGCAAGCTGGAGCTGGAGTACGAAGGCGAGCTGCAGGGCGGCGACGTCATCGCCCGCGAGCTGATCCGCCGGGCGGCGGGGCGGGTGCTGGAGGACCGGGCCGGCGGCGCCGATCTCGGGCGCGTCGTCGCCTGGTTCGACCAGGGCGGGGCGCTCAAGATCTCGGGCGACGAGCGGGCCGAGGTGGGCCTCAAGGGCTTCGGGGTCGTCCCCGGGCTTCTGGACCTTGTGAGCGACGTGGGCCTCGCGCCCCGCGGCGACGCGGGGTACGAGGTGGCCGCCTGCGAGCTGGTGCTGGAGGGCCTGGCCGCCCAGAAGCGCATCAGCCGGAGCGAGGAGCTGGGCTACACCCGGGCCAAGCCGGAGCGGCGGGAGCCGGGGTACGGGAAAGGCGGGATCTCCTTTGGGTGAGCAAGGAGAGAGTAAGAGGTGAGAGGTAAGGGGGGAACGTCCCTCTCACCTCTCACCTCCAGCCTCTCCTCCTCGCCTCCGCCACGATCACCGCCGCCGCTCCGTCGTAGCCCAGCCGCTCCGTGTTGATCACGAGATGATAGCCCACCGGGTCGGCCCAGGCGCGGGCGTAGTGCTCGCGATGGTACCGCTCCCGCTGCGCGTCGGTCTGGACCATGATCCGCTCGGCCTCCTTGGGGTCGAGTCCCAGGCGCTCGGCGGTGGCCCGGATGCGGAACGCGCGGCTGGCGACCAGCCGGACGTGGAGCGCGTCCCGCTCCCGCGCCAGCACCGCCGGCGCGGCCCGCCCCACCAGGACCGCCCGCCCGTCCCGCGCCGCCTCCTCCACGACCGCCTCGGTAATCCGGACCAGCGTGGCTTCCGACAGCTCCGCCACGGTGCCGGTAGGCGGCGGGAACAGCTCTGGCGTCGAGGTGGCGAGCACCCGCGCGAGCCGCTCGATGAAGCTCGGCGTCCGCTCCTCGATCCCGGCCATGTCTTCCGGCGAGATCCCGGCGCGGGCCGCCACCCGCTCGAGCAGCTCGTTGTCCACCAGCCGCCAGCCGAGGGCGTCCGCCACGCGCCGCGCGACTTCGGACCCGCCGGCGCCGTACTCGCGGGAGACGGTGATCAGCATGGCTGCCTCACGGTGCGGTCATGGTCTGGTGCGTCCGAGGTACCAGGCGACGCCGGCAACGGTGAGGCAGCATACCGCGCCGCCAAGCCCGATCGAGTAGCGCACGCCGAGATGCTCGGCGACGAGGCCGGCCTGGAACGAGCCGAACGGCGCCAGGCCGAGGACCAGGAACGAGTACACGCCCATCACCCGGCCGCGCAGGTGGTCCGGCGCCTGGATCTGGAGCAGGGTGTTCCCCAGGATGCCGTTGGTGGCCATCGTCCATCCCGCCAGGGTGAAGAGCGCGATCGACGCCGAGAAGCTCGAGACCAGCGCGATGCTCGCGAGCGTCACGCCGAACAGCGCCGACGCCGCGATCAGGAGCCGCTCCTTGCGGTAGCGCTTCCCGAACCCGGCCAGCGCGAGCGCGCCGACGGCCGCGCCCACGCCGATCGCCGAGACCAGGGCGGCGTAGCCCGAGGCCCCGACCCGGAGCACGTCCCGCGCGAAGACCGGGGCCATGATGATGAACGGGAACCCGAAGACGGCGAAGCCCGCGATCAGCACCACCAGCGCGCGGGGCCACCGGTTGTCCATCACGTAGCGGAACCCCTCCTTCATCGCGGCCAGCGCGTTCGGGCGGGAGCCGGACGCCGGCGGGGCTGTGCGCATGAGCACCAGGCTCGCGACCACCGCGAGATAGCTGAGGGCGTTCCCGAAGAAGCAGGCCGCCAGGCCCCAGAGCGCGATCAGGGCGCCCGCGATGGCGGGACCGATCACCCGGGCCACGTTGAACCCCATCGAGCTGAGCGCGAGGGCGTTCATCAGGTCTTCCCGCTCGACCAAGTCCGCCACCAGGGCCTGGCGGGTGGGTACCTCGAAGGCGGACAGAGTGCCGGCGAACACCGCGAGCCCCATGATCCAGTGCACCGTGATCCGGTGAAAGGCGGTGAGGACGGCGAGCGCCAGGGCCTCGGTCAGCATCAGGCATTGGAGCAGGAGCACGAAGCGCCGCTTGTCCACCCGGTCCGCCAGCACGCCGCCGTAGAGCGTGAGCACCAGGATGGGAAGCGACCCGAGCGTCGTCACCAGGCCGACGGCGAAGGGCGAGTTGGTGATCTCGAGGACCAGCCACCCGAGCGCCACCTGCTGCATCAGGGTGCCGCACAGCGAGACGAACTGGCCAATCAGGAAGAGGCGGAAGTTGCGGTGGCGGAGCGCGGCGAACGTCGACCGGAGCCGCAGGGCGGCGGCCCGGGGGAGCGCGGACGCGGCGGTCATGGCGGTGGACACGCCCAAGAGTAAACAGTGAGCGGTGAACAATGAACCGGGGGACGGCGGAAACCGCGAATGGCCCAGGGCCCCTGGGCACGGCCGCCCGCATTGAACCAGCCCGGAATCGGGGATAGCATTGAGGAGGCAGGGCATCCCCCACAGGCCCCCGGTTCACCGTTTACGCGGCTCGCCCCATGCGCTTCACGACGTACTCGAAATTCGTCCCCGAACTCGCCGACGCGGTCAATCTCCAGGGCCTGCTCGACCAGTTGAGCGACTTCCTGCTCCAGTCCGGCTTCGCCGGGCAGGGGCAGTCGTTCTGGCAGGACGAGATGGAGGGCGGCGACCGCTCGCTCGACGCCCTCAAGCAGGCGGTGCTTCGGGCCCTCATGGAGTCCGGCCAGCTCACGCCGGAGATGCTCAAGGTGCTCCGCGGCGAAGGGACGGGCGATCCGGATCGCGACAAGGAGATCGAGCGGGCGTTGGGCGAGCTGCTCGACCGGATCGTGCAGCGGCTGATCGACGAGGGGTACCTGAACGTGAGCCAGGCCCCCCAGGTGCCGGGCGGCTATCAGTCCGTCCTTGGCCCCGGGGGCATGGCCCAGTCCGCCGCCCAGCAGGTGCACTTCAACCTCACCGAGAAGGGCATCGACTTCCTCGGCTACAAGACGCTCAAGAACCTGCTCGGGAGCGTCGGCAAGTCGAGCTTCGGGGCCCACGAGACCCCTTATCTGGCCACCGGCGTCGAGACCGAGGGGACCAGCAAGCCGTACGAGTTCGGCGACGTGCTCAACCTCGACGTGCCGGCCACGCTCGGCAGCGCGATCGCCCGCGAGGGGCTGGGGGTGCCGCTCAACCTCGAGTACGAGGACCTGATGGTGAGCCAGTCGGAATACCGTTCGTCCTCCGCGACGGTGCTGATGCTCGACTGCTCCCACTCGATGATCCTGTACGGGGAGGACCGGTTCACCCCGGCCAAGAAGGTGGCCCTCGCGCTCACCCACCTCATCCGCACCCAGTTCCCGGGTGACAGCCTCCGGGTCGTGCTCTTCCACGACTCGGCGGAGGAGATCCCGCTGAGCGCGCTGGCCGCGGCGCAGGTCGGGCCCTATCACACCAACACCGCCGAGGGGCTCAAGCTCGCCCGGCGCATCCTGCTGGGCCAGAAGAAGGACATGCGCCAGATCATCATGATCACGGACGGGAAGCCGTCCGCGCTCACGATGCCCGACGGCCGGATCTACGTGAACTCGATGGGGCTCGACCCGCAGATCCTGGCCGCCACCTACCGCGAGGTGGCCAACTGCCGGCGCAGCGGCATCATGATCAACACGTTCATGCTCGCGCGCGACCGGAGCCTGGTGGAGTTCGTCAAGCAGGTCGCGGCCATCTGCAAGGGGAAGGCGTACTTCACCAACACGATGACGCTGGGCCAGTTCATCCTCATGGACTTCATGAAGCGGAAGACCCGGAGAGTGAGCTGACCCAGTCCATCCCGCGCGAGCTGGCCGCGCTGGAGCGGGCGATCGTGAGCTGCGAGCGCTGTCCCCGGCTCGTGGCCCACCGGCGGAAGGTGGCCCGGCAGAAGAAGCGCGAGTTTCGCGAGTGGACCTACTGGGGACGGCCGGTGCCCGCCTTCGGCGATCCCACCGCCCGCCTCATGATCGTGGGCCTCGCGCCCGCGGCCCACGGCGCCAACCGTACCGGCCGGATGTTCACCGGCGACTCGAGCGGCGACTGGCTCTACGAGGCCCTGCACCGGTACGGCTTTGCGAGCAGTCCGGTCTCCCGCGCCCGCGACGACGGCCTCACCCTGTCCAGCTGCTGGATCACCGCCACCGCCCGCTGCGCTCCGCCCGACAACAAGCCGACCCGCCGGGAGCTGGACCGCTGCCGGCCGTTCCTCGAGCGGGAGCTCGGCCTGCTTGGGTCGGTCAAAGTCGTGCTCGTGCTCGGGCGGGTGGCATGGGAGGGCTGGCTGCGCGCGAGCGGATGGTGGGACCGGCTCCGGCCGGCTGAGCGGCCGCCGTTCGCGCACGGCGCCGAGGCCACCCTGCCCGACGGAAGGATCCTGCTCTCCTCGTTCCACCCCAGCCGGCAGAACACCAACACCGGGAAGCTGACCCGGAAGATGTGGCACGCGATATTCGAGCGGGCGCGGGAGCTGGTTAGTGAGCAGTGAGAAGTGAGAAGGTGGATGGCCGCTGCCTTCTCACTTCTCACTTCTCACTGCTCACTGCTCACTTCTCACTTTCCCGCCACCACCCTCTTGTATTGCTGTCCCGGCCGCAGGGCCGCATCCGGTCCCTCCACTCCGTTGATCAACGCCACCTCCTCGATCCGCACGGTGGACGGGTAGCGCTGGTTGAACTGCGCCAGTGTCATCGGCTGGTCCACCTTGACCAGCTGGATCCGGGCCGGGCGCACGTTGAGCGCCGTCGGGTCCGTGAGCTGGCGGAAGCTCCCGGCCGTCGCGCGAAAAGCCTGGTCGTAGCTGCGCAGGCCGCCGGCCGGGGTGTACCCGATGATGCCGTAGGTGGTTCCGCCGTACGAGACGAACGTGACCAGTCCTTCGACCTGCCCCTGCTGGGTCTGGGCCGAGAAATAGCTCGCGGCCGCCGACAGCCCGTTGATGGACTGCGTCGTTCCCTGCCCCGCCGTGACGCCCTGCTGGGAGAGGAACTGGCGGGCGGCGTCCAATGGAGCGGTCTTGCCCGCCAGCTGGAGCTGGATGATGGCATCCTGGTTCGGGCTCGCCGCCACCACGGCGTCCGCCGTGTTCTGGGTCTTCCAGCCGTCCGGGAACTGCAGCTGGAACCGGAGGTCGGGATGCAGGAAGAGCGCGCCGCGGAAGAAGCCCTGGCGAGGATCCTCTCCGTAGACCATCCCGTTGATCCGCTGGAGGTACTCGTCCCGGCGCACCATCGCTTTGCTCAGATCCTTGTGCAGCGTGTCGAGCCGGGCCTGGGTGGTCTGGATCCGGTTGCCGGGATCGGGATGGGTGGAAAGCCACTCCGGCACCCGCCCGGCGCCGCTCAGCTGGCTCTCCGCCTGGACGGTCGCGAACATGTTGATCATCTGCCGAACGTCGTAGTTCTGGTTCAGTGCGTAGCGGAACCCGGCGAGGTCCGCCTCGTTCTCCGCATCCCGCCCGTACTTGAGGAACAGGATGCTGAGCCCCTGCCCGAACACCCCGCTGAGCTGGGCGACCGTGGAGTTCAGCATGGAACCGACGCCAAGTCCGATCTGGGCGAGCTCGGCGCGGGAGATCTGCTGCACGGAATGGCGGTTGGTGACGTGGCCGATCTCGTGGCCCACCACCGTCGCGAGCTCCGCCTCATTGGTGATGGACGTCATGAGCCCGCGGGTCACGTAGATGAAGCCGCCCGGTAGCGCGAATGCGTTGATGGCGGCGTCGTTCACGACGTGGAATTCCCAGGGGAGCTGGGGCCGCTCGGAGGCAGCCGCCATCTTCTGCCCGATGCCGGCGACGTACGCCTGAACCGCCGCATCGTCGTAGTAACCGATGCTCTGCTGCACGCTCTGCGCGCTCTGCCGGCCCATCTCGATCTCCTGGGACTCGGACACGAGGGAGAGTTCGCTCTTCCCGGTGACGGGATTGACGGCGCAGGCCCAGACGACGGCCGCGCAGGCGCCAAGCCCGAGGGCAAGTAAGGTTCGTCGGTGCATCTCGCGCATCCTCGAATCTGCTGGTGCGCCAATTTACCATCAAAAAAGGCCGGCGGGACCCTGGGGTCCGCCGGCCCGTGGGCCGCATCCGCCTGGACGCGGCGTCAGCGCTTGCGCTTCGGCGGGGTGTGCCCCTTGGCGGCCGCGGCGGCCGGCTGGGAGTCCGGAGCCTCGCCCCCGACGCTCTCGGTGACCGGCGCCTGCGAATCGCTCATCCGGTCGGCCAGGGTGAAGGTGCTGTGGCCGGCCTCGTCCACGCCGAGGCCCGCCCGGGTGGAGCCGGACCGGTCGGCGAAGACGATGTTGGCCGAACCGTCGGCCGAGATCCCGAGCACGCTCCGGGTCCGGCCCGCGTCGTCCGCGAACGCCACCGAGCCGGTCTGGTCCGGCAGCAGCGCAAAGACGGCACGCGGATGCCCGGCCGAGTCGGCGAACGAGAGGCCGGCGGTCCCGTCCCGGAGCAAGCTCACCTTGACCCGGGGCCGGGCGGCCGGGTCCTGCAGCGCGAGCCGCACGGCGCCGTCCTCTCCCAGCCCCCAGACGCCGCGGATGGCGCCGGTCTTGTCCCGCAGCACGAACTGGCGGGCCGCCACCTGGTCGGCGACGGTGCCGGGCGCACCCTGCCGGCCGCTCATCCACACCAGCGCCACGATCAGGCCCAGCAGGATGGCCAGGCCCATGAAGGCATAGGTGCTGTACCGGCGGAGCCGCCGGTTCTCCCGCTCGAGCGCCTCCAGCCGGTGGAGGAACACCACCTCCGGGCGGTGCCGCGCCTGGTCCTCGGGACGCGCGGCGTCGGGCGCCGGCGTGCCGCTCACGCGGATACCTCCTGGGGCGCGTCAAGGAAGTAGGAGTTGCACGCCCGGTCCAGCAGGTCGGGCGTGAGCCGCGGCGCGGCCTCCAGGTACCGGACCATGTCCAGGAAGTGATCGAGCACGTCGCGCGGATGGCAGTTCCGCGGGATGATCTGGCGCCGCCCGTAATACTCCTTGTACAGGTGCGGCACCGCCCAGTCCTCGTACTCGATCTCGCGCTCGGCGCAGCAGCGGCGGAAGATCTCGGCGTACTCGGTCTGGGTGGGACCGAAGACGTGCAGCTTGTAGTGGATCCGCCGCAGGAACGCCTCCTCCACCAGCTCGTGGGGCGAGAGGTTGGTGGAGAAGATCAGCAGCGTGTCGAACGGCACCGGGAACTTGCCGCCGGTGTGCAGCGTGAGGAAGTCGATGCGCTTCTCCAGCGGCACGATCCAGCGGTTGAGCAGGTCGCGCGGCGGAGTCCGCTGGCGGCCGAAGTCGTCGAGGATGAGCACGCCGCCGTTCGCCTTCAGCTGGAACGGGGCCTGGTACATCTTCGTGTAGGTGTCGTACTGAAGGTCGAGTTGGTCCAGCGTCAGCTCCCCGCCGGTGATCACCACCGGCCGCTCGATCAGGATGTAGCGGCGGTCGTGCTCCGGCAGGCTCTTGAGCCAGGCCGGCTCGTCGCCCGTGACCTCGGGCTCGGGCTCCTTCACCTCGTGATGGTAGACCGGGTCGTAGAGCACCAGGATCTGCCCTTCCACCTCGATGGCGTACGGAATGAAGAGCGCGCCGCCCAGCAGGCGGGAGATTGTCTCGGCGATGAGCGTCTTGCCGTTGCCCGGCCCGCCATAGAGAAAGAGCGACTTGGCGGAGTTGATGGCCGGCCCCAGCATCTCGAGGATGGGCTCGGCGATCACCATGTTGCGGAAGCCGGTCTTGACCGTGTCACGGGCCACGTGCACCCGGGAGATGGACTGACGGTGGGTCCACTCGCGGTACTGCTTGAGCGGCACGGGTGCCGGGCCGACGTACTGGCTCGACTCCAGCGCCTCGCGGGCGCGGGTGCGGCCTTCGCCGGTGAGGTCGAACATGTATCCGCCGCGGCCGGCGCCGCTGGTGCCGCGCACCTCGACCATCCGCCGCTGCTGCAGCGAGAGCAGCTGATCGTCCACGAACGGGAACGGCAGCTTCACCGTCTCCATCAGCTGCTGGCCGGTGCGCGCGCCCTGGCTATACAGCGCCTTGAGCAGCAGGTCCGTGATGAATTCCGTCGACAGCCCGGTGTCGGCGATTGTCTCGGGAAGCGGCGGGCGGGTCGGTTCGCCGGCCGGCGCCGGCGGCGCGGCTGGCGCGGTGCTCGCGGTCATGGACGTGCCTCCTCGGTACACACGATCTGGTCCCCCTCCCGCGTGCCGCTGGCGGCCAGCGTGCCGGCCGGCAGCTCCAGCGCCCGGGTTGCCCGGCGGTGCCACCCGGTCCGGGCGCCGGGGCGCAGGTTCGGATAGGCAGCGACCACGGTGCCGTCCCGGTCGAGGAACGCGACGTCGAGCGCGAACCGCATTCCCAGCATGTGCACCGCCCGGCACGGCTCCAGCAGCAGCCCTTCGCCCGGCTCGAGCGCCGCCCGGCCCAGAAGCCCCCGGAACCGGGGCCACCATCGGTCGGCCACCCCGATCCGGTCGCCGAGGACCGGCCCCCGGCGGTTCAGCACCCGCACGACGCGCATCGCTAGCGCCCGAGGGCCTCGAAGATCTGGATGAGCGCCGAGCCCAGGATCACCACGAACATGGCCGGGAAGATGAAGAGTACGAGCGGGAAGACCAGTTTGATCGTGGTCTTGGCCGCGGCCTCCTCGGCCCGCTGCCGCCGCTTGGTCCGGAGCGTGTCCGCCTGCACCCGGAGCGCCTGCGCGATCGAGGTGCCGAAGCGGTCGGTCTGGATCAGCATGGCCATCAGCGACTTGATGTCGTCGAGCCCGGTGCGCTCCCCCATGTTGCGGAACGCCTCCTCGCGGCCCGTGCCCGCCCGGATCTCGAGGTTCACCAGCGCGAGCTGCTCGCTCAGCACCGGGCTCAGCCGTTCGATCTCCTCCGACACGCGCACCATGGCCTGGTTGAGCCCGAGCCCCGCCTCTACGCAGACCACCAGCAGGTCGAGGGCGTCCGGCAGGGCGCGCTGCATCTCCTTCTGGCGGCCGCGGATCCGTCCGTTCACGTAGACCGACGGCGCGATGTACCCCAGCGCGGCGAACCAGACCGTGGCGATGAGGCCCGCGAAGCTCGTCATCCCCAGGAACCCGAGGATCGTCACCGCGCTGAAGCCCATGGCGATCGGGAGCGCGATGCGGGAGCCCAGGAAGACCGGAACCGCCGAGGGGCTGGGGAACCCGGCCTGGAGCATCCGGAGCCGGATGGCCGGGATGTCCTTTCGGCCCGGCTCGAGCCGCTCGCCCAGGGCCTGCACCAGCGCGGTCATCTTCTCCGCCCGCAGCTGCCGGCGGCGCTTGCGGATCGTCTCGGCGGCGTGGGGGTCGGCCCCTTCCAGCTCGGAGAGCCTGGCGCCGAGCGCGCTTTGCCTTCCCGGCGCCACCTCGCCCAGGAACAGCACGGCGAAGGTGACGGAGAGAGCGATGAGCGCGAGGGCGACGGCGAGGATCACAAGGGCCTCAGATCTCGATGTCCACGATCTTGCGGATCCAGAGATATCCGATGACCTGCATGACGGCGGCGATGGCCACCATCAGCTTGCCCATCGGGTGGGTGAACAGGAGCCGCATGTAGGGCGGGTTCAGCATGTAGATGACCGAACCCACGATGATCGGCAGCACCGCCAGCGTGTAGCCGGTGAACCGCCCCTGCGCCGTGTACACCCGGAGCTGGCGCCGGATCGTGAAGCGGGCCCGGATGACGGTCGCGAGGTTGTCGAGCACCTCGGCCAGGTTGCCGCCGACCTCGCGCTGGATCAGGATGGCGGTCACCAGGATCCGGACGTCCACCAGATTCACCCGGTCGGCCATGGCGATGATGGCGTCGTCGAACGGGAGGCCGAACCGCTGCTCCTCGAAGGTCCGCTGGAACTCGCCCGAGATCGGTTCCTGCGCCTCGTCGGCCACCATCTTGAGGCCGGCGGAGAGCGGGTGTCCCGCGCGGATGGCGCGGCCCAGCAGATCGATGGCCTCGGGCAGCCCAGCCTCGAACGCGTCGGCCCGTTTCCTCCGCCGCCGCCTGAGGTACCAGATGGGCAGGTAGGCGCCGAACGCCGCGGCGATACCGGCGAACGGCAGGAACCGGGTGATGGTCAGCACGGCGAGGAACAGGCCCGCCGCAAGTCCGAGGCAGAGCAGCAGGAGCGTGTTCGCGCTCCACGAGACCCCGGCCTGCTGGATCAGGAATCCGAGGTCGCCGATCCGCGGGGTGTACGCCGAAAGCGCCTGCACCCAGGCCGGCTGCTGCTCGATCGGGCGCCGGAGCAGCCCGCCGGCGCCGGTCATGGCTTCCGAGTCGAGCGTCCCGAAGGTCTGGAGCTGCCGGACGACCTGGCGCCGCCGCCGCGCCTCCTGCACGAACTCGAGCAGGAGGGCGAGGCCCACGGTGGCGAGCACAACCGTGAGAAAGACGAGCCCGGCGGAGATCCAGGACGAGTTCGGCAGGTTCACCAGCGCCCTCCGCCCGCCATGCGGGGACCGCTCTCCCGGTTCATGAACAGGAGCGAGCCGAGGTCGATTCCGTACGCCTTGAGGCGCTCGGTGAACTTGGGCCGGATGCCGGATGCCTTGAACTTCCCGAGCACCCGCTCGTCCTCGCCGATGCCCTGCCGGTCGAACACGAAGATGTCCTGCATGGTGATGACGTCGCCTTCCATGCCGGAGATCTCGGCGATCTGGACCACCTTGCGGGCGCCGTCGCTCAGGCGGCTCACCTGGATCACCACCTGCACCGCGCTCGCGATCTGCTGCCGTACCGCCCGCTCGGGCAGGTCGAGACTCGACATCGAGACCATGGTCTCGATCCGGCTCAGGGCGTCGCGCGGAGTGTTGGCGTGGATCGTCGTAATGGAGCCGTCATGGCCGGTGTTCATGGCCTGGAGCATGTCCACCGCCTCGCCGCCGCGGCACTCGCCCATGATGATCCGGTCGGGCCGCATGCGGAGAGCGTTGATCAGGAGGAGCCGCTGGGGCACCTCGCCCATGCCCTCGATGTTGGCCGGCCGGGTCTCCAGCCGCACGACGTGGGGCTGCTTGAGCTGCAGCTCGGCCGAGTCCTCGATCGTGACGATGCGCTCGTTCACCGGAATGAACGAGGACAGGATGTTCAGCAGCGTCGTCTTGCCGGCGCCGGTGCCGCCCGAGATGATCACGTTGAGCCGGGCCCGCACGATGCCCTTGAGCAGCTCGAGCATGGGCTCGGTGAGGCTTTCCTTGGCCAGAAGGTCCTCGCCGCTCAGCGCATCGCGCTTGAACTTGCGGATGGAGAGGTGCGGGCCATCGATCGCCAGCGGCTTGATGATCGCGTTGACGCGGGAGCCGTCCGCCAGGCGGGCGTCCACCATGGGCGAGGAGTCGTCGATCCGGCGCCCCACCGCGGACACGATCCGGTCGATCACCTGGAGCAGGTGCTTGTCGTCCTGGAACCGGACGTCGGTCGGCTCGAGCTTGCCGTGGCGCTCGATGTACACCTGCTTGTAGGTGTTGACCAGGACGTCCGACACCTCGGGGTCCTGCATCAGCGGCTCGATCGGCCCCAGCCCGAAGATCTCGTCCAGCACCTGCCGGACCAGCTCCTCCCGCTCCTCGAAGTTGAGCGGGGCGGACTCCTGGGCGAGGAGATCGTGCACCACCTTGCGGATCGCGTCCACCACCTGCTCCCGCGACAGCTTGTCGAGGCTCGAGAGATTGAGCCGCTCGATCAGCTTGCGGTGGACCCGGCCCTTGATCTCCTGGAAGAAGTGCTGCTTGGCCGAGGAAACCACGGGCATCTCGCCCGTCCGCTGCGGCGGTGCCGCATCGGCGCCGCCCACCCGCTCCCACGGCAGCTTGAGGCGCGTCTCCGTCGTGCTCCGCGGCTTGGGAGCGCCGTCCTGCTTGGCCGGTTCCGTCATCCCTGGTCTCCTGGCTTGCGCACGATCTTGCCGACGAGCTGGCCCACGATCCGGCTCGCGCTCGGCCGGCCCACAGTCTTCGCCGCCCCGAGCCCGGCCAGCTTGGCGCCGAGCGCTTTCACGTCCTTGGTGTACTTCGAGTTGCCGTTGAGGACGATGGGCTTGCCCGCGTTGATCGAGCGCATCACCGCCTCGTAGTCGTTGCTCAGCGTCCAGAACACCTTGAGCCCCAGCGTCTGCTCGACCTCCTTGAGGCCGATCTCCTCATCCGGCTGGTAGCGGTTGACCACCAGCCGGGTCTGGTCCAGTCCACGGGGCAGCACCCGCTTGAGCAGGGGCAGGCCTCGCTGGACGTTCCGGAGGGACGGCAAATCCAGGGCCACCAGCAGAAACACCAGGTCCGACTGGTCAAAGGCCGCGAGCGTGGTCGGCGAGAACGACTTCGGGGTGTCCACGACCACGTAGTCGTAGTGGTGCTTCAGGAACTGGATGATCTTCCGGATCTCGTCAGCCGACGTCGCCTCGGCGCGCTCCGGATGGAACGGCGCCGACAGGAGGTGCACCCCCGACGGATGCTGCTCGATGTAGGAAGCCAATAGCCCGGCGTCCATTCGGTGGAAGTTCTGGACCATGTCCACCAGGTTGAACCGCGGGCGCACTCCCAGCAGCACCGCCACCTCGCCCAGCTCCAGGTCGAGGTCCACCAGGAGCGTCCGCTTGCCGGTGAGCCGGTGGAGCACGATCGCCAGGTTGGTCGCCAGCGTCGTGGCCCCGGTGCCGCCCTTGGCCCCGAAGACCGAGAAGACCTGTCCCGGCTTCTTCGCGCTCTCCGTGGCCCGGCCCAGCAGCACCGTCACCCGCTGAAGCGCTTCGGACAACACATCGGGCTCGACCGGCTTCTGGAGGTAGTCCGAGACGCCGGCCCGCATGGCCGCGAGGAGGAGCGCCGGGGAGAGCGCCGGCCCCGCCGCCAGGACTCGCTGGCCGGGGTTCGTCTCGGCCAGGAACTGCACCAGCTTCACCCCGACCTCGGGATCGTCCTCCAGATCAACGACCAGCAGGTCCGGACCGGCTTGGCGCACGGCCCGGATCTGCTCTTCCCCGAAATCCCCGAACCGCACCGACAACTCCAGCACGATCCGGAATCCCCTGCCGCTTTCCGACAACGCCTCGCGGAGACGGTCACGGAACCGGACGTCGGTCGAGATGATAGCGACCCGAATCTGACTTTCGGTCACGTAACGCGTCTCTCTCCGTCTATTCGACGAGTTGAAGCTTCTTGATCAGCGAGCCCGTCGCGGGCGCCAGCGGACCCGTGCTCTTCGCGAAGAACAGGAAGCGTGCATCCACCTCGGCATGGGCGTTCTGCTGGCCCTCGATGAAGATAACGGCCAGGTTGTTGAACGAGAGTGACTTCCGCCCGTTGTCGATCTGGTTAGGACTGAAAAGCGGGACCATGGCCACCCGCGGGCTGCTCTCCCAGCCCGGATAGTCCCCCGTGCAGGACCCGCTCACCAACTTCTTCACCGAGCCCGTCACGTACCCCGTGTTATTGGGATCCGGACTGGTCGCCCAGCAAGCGTCGGGATCCTGCGCTATGAGATCGCTGATCCCCTGGTTCGTGGGCCCGATCATGTTGCCGGGCTTGTTCAGGTAGGTCGAGTCCTGCTTGTAGGTGGCCGACACCGCCACGGGGACGGGATTGCAGTGCGAGATGCTCCACTTGTACCACTGGGCACCGTTGTTCGGGGTCGCACAGCCGTTCTGGTCGCAGTACGCCTGGGGGTTGGTGCTATCGTACGGCATCGTCCAGGGGTAGAAGATGCCCGGCGACGGCGTGTCCCCGGGATTCGAGAGCTTGATGGCGAAGGGACGCCCGTAGTCGTTCCAATAGAGATAGTGATTCGGGTCCGCGCTGTAGTAGTCGTTGATGTTGTTCCGGAATGCGCTCCCGTACCCGGTCCACTGGTTCGCGTTCGGGTTGCCGGGGTCCTGGAACCGGTAGTAGGTATCGATCCCGTTGTTCCAGGTCCAGGTTTCGCCGCCCTTCTTGCCCTGCTGGCCGGTGATGTCCGGCAGGTCGTTGTTGTTCGGGTCGTCGTTGTTGTCGTCCCAGAGATCGGGGATGGCGAACGGCTTGACGCACTTGCCGGTGCCGGCGTTCACCGCCTGCGCCGCCGCCTTGACCGTGATCGGCACGAAGTCGATCCCCAGCATGTGCCCGAACCAGGTGGCCGTCGTGGCCCGGCGGATGAAGACCCGGACCTTCTGGCTGTCGGTGATGACCTGCACGTAGGCCTCGGGCGAGTTCGCGATCCGGTTGTTGCCCGAATCCGTGAAGATCGCGCCGCTCGTGTCCACGTACTTCCAGCCCACGTAGTTGCGGCTGGCATACTCCAGCGCGTTGAGCGCCGCCGAGTTCTTCATGGCGGCAGGCACACCTCGGAGAAACTCTTGCGCGCCCGCCAGGGCACCGGCGTCCGCCGCGCGCTGCGCGTCGGCGCGCACCTTCATGAGCATCCCCACGTCCACCGCCAGCGCCACCATCCCCAGCAATGCGGCCAGCGCCACCGCGACGAACACCGCGGTGGCGCCACGCCGGTCCAGCCCCCTCTGCTCCTCTCGCATACGGGCCTCCTCAGGCCTGCTCTACTGCGGCTGCTGTTGCTCCTGCGGCGGCGGAGCCTGCTGCGGCTGGCTCGGCACTGTGCCGGGCGCGGCCTTCTGGAGCGCCTTGGACCAGGGCCAATCGCCCGGCTCGCCGGTCGGCAGCGCCGCGGGCCGGTCACCCGCCACCACAAGCTCGGGCGAGACCAGCACCAGCAGCTCGGTCCGCTTCTGCTGCAGGTTCTTCGAACGGAACAGCGATCCCAGGATCGGAATGTCCCCCAGGAACGGGATCTTGGCGATGTTGTCGGTGACGCTGTTGTCGAGCAGGCCCGCGATGGCGAGGTACTGCCCCGCGCGCAGCTCCACCTCGGTCTCCGCCCGCCGGGCGGTAATCGAGGGAATGGTGAACCCGCTGATCACGAGGCCGTTGGCGAAGTCGAGCGCCGAAACCTCGGGCTGAAGCTTGAGCCGGATGGCCCCGCTCCGGGTGATCGTCGGCGTGAACCGGAGCCGGACGCCGAACTCCTCGAACTGGATCCCGATGGCGTTCGACGACCCGCCGCCCTGCACCGCCGGGAAGGGGAACCGGCCACCGGCCAGGAAGTAGGCCTCCCGGCCCGGCAGCGTCATGAGGTTCGGCTCCGCCAGGTCGCGGAAGTCGCCCCGCTGCTCGGCCGCGTTGATCAACGCCTGCAACTGGGGGTTGCCAGGGAGGTTATCCAGCAGGAAGCTGATGCTGGTGGCCGTCGAGCTGGGGTTGGTCGAGGCCGTGTAGTTGCCGTTGTCGCTCAGGTTCTGCGGGTTCACCGTCGAGAGCTGGGTGCTCCACCGCTTGAGCACGCTCCGGTTGATCTCGGCAAAGCGCACGTGCAGCAGCACCTGGACCGCGGGCGGCGCCACCATGTTGTCGATGATCGTGGCACCGGAGGTCCGGGCAATGTCGATGGCCCGCTGGACCGAGTTCGGGTCCTTCACGCTGCCGCTCAGGGTCACGGAGTTCCCGCTCGCCGTGACGGCGATCTGCTCATCGGGCATCACCTGCCGGAGGTAGCGCTCGAGCGCCGGCGCGTCGGCGGTCACTTCCACCGAGTAGACCTTCACCTGGCTCGAGTTGTCCCAGATCAGGAGCGTGGTCGAGCCCAGCCCCTTGCCGTTGATCACGACTTCGGTGGGTGAGACGATGGTGGCCTCGGCGATGCCCGGGTCGCCCACCGAGAAGCGCTGCAGGGCCACCGGGTTCACCATGAGCACCGAGGCTCCCTTGGACACCGAGATCACCCGCTCGGGCTGGCTGAACACCTGTTGCGCCCGGAGCGCGGGCGCGCCGGCCAAGGCCAGAAGAACGAGTCCCGGCAAGCACCGAGACAGGGACGACCGAACCCGACCACGCAGACGCTGGCTCACGGCGCTCCCATCCGCTGGGGTTGACGTCGGACCTGCAGGGAACTCTAGAACTTCTGCAGCGTGCGCACACCGCCGCGATACACCTCGATTACCGTCTGCGAGGGCTCGGGGGCGCTCAGCTCACGCACCGCAGCGGCGCGCCGGGGCGTCGCCACCGGCAGCTTCCCGATCGGCCCGCCCATGAGCGCGCTCACCCGGGT
>DASWAI010000095.1:0-6251 GCA_036391215.1 Gemmatimonadales bacterium | reverse complement strand
GACCAGCGGCGTGGACTTCCGGCGCAGGCGCTCCTCGGCGGTCTCGGCGGCCCCGTTCCCCGCCGGGGGCGCCGGCGCGGGCGCAGCGACCGCCGCCGGAGCGGGAGCGGCCGGCGCGGCCGCTTTGGCCGGGGCGGCGGCGGGTGCCGGAGCTGCGGCGGGTGCCGGAGCTGCGGCGGGGACCGGCGCTGGAGGAGCCGGCTTCGCGGCGGCGGGTTGCGGCGGCGGGGCGGACGCCGCGGCACCCACCTCGGTCTCGAGCCGCGCCACGACGGTCTGCACGGCGACCGTCTCGCCCTCCTGCACCAGGACCTCCGCCAGCACGCCCGCGGCGGGCGCGGGGATCTCGGCGTCGACCTTGTCGGTCGAGATCTCGAACATGGGCTCGTCCCGCTTCACCGGGTCGCCCACCTTCTTGAGCCAGCGCGACAGCGTGCCTTCGGCGATGGACTCCCCCATCTGGGGCATGACGACGTCTATCCGGGCCATGAACGGTTCCTCGCTGCTAGTAGGCCGCCAGCCACCGGGCCGCGGCTACGATGTCCCCGGTCTGCGGCAACACGAAATCCTCGAGCGCGGGGGCGGCCGGGAGCGGCACGTCGTGCGCCGCCACCCGCCGCACCGGTGCGTCCAGCCACTCGAACGCGAGCTCGTTGATCCGGGCCGTGATCTCGCCGGCGATGCCGCCGGTCGCCGTATCCTCGTGCACGAGGAGAACGCGGTTCGTCTTCTTCACCGTCGCGACGATCGCCTCGTCATCGAGCGGGAGGAGGGAACGGAGATCGAGCACCTCGACCGACAGGCCGTCCTCCCGCTCCAGCTGTTCGGCCGCCTCGAGCGCCTTCCAGACCGTGGCCGCGTACGTGATAATCGACAGGTCCGCACCCTCTCGCGCCAGCCGGGCCCGGCCGATCGGGACGACCCAGTCGCCGGGTGGAACGTCTCCCCGCACCCTCCGGTAAAGGTACTTGTGCTCGAAGAAGAGCACGCAGTCGTCGTCGCGGATCGCCGCCTTGAGCAGGCCCTTCGCGTCGGCCGGCGTGGCCGGATACACGATCTTGAGCCCCGGCGTGTGGAGGAAGGCCGCCTCGGGATTCTGCGAGTGGAACGGGCCGCCGCGCACGTACCCGCCGCTCGGCCCCCGCACCACCATGGGACAGGGGAGGAAGGCACGGTAGCGCGCCGTGGCGACGTAGTTGGTCAGGATGCTGTAGGCGCAGGAGATGAAGTCGATGAACTGCATCTCGCAGACCGGACGCAGCCCCATGTGCGCCGCGCCCGCCGCCGCGCCCACGAAACCGGTCTCGCTGATCGGCGTGTCGATCACCCGATCCGGCCCGAAGCGGCCCAGCAGGCCGTCGGTCACCTTGAACGCGCCGCCGTAGACCCCGATGTCCTCGCCCAGACAGAAGACGGACGGGTCCCGCTCCATCTCCTCGGCGAGGCCGTCGCGGATCGCTTCGAGGTAGGTGGTCTCAGCCACGGAGCCCCCGGCGGTACCAAAGCAGCGGAGCGGCCGGCGGGTCGGCGTAGACGCCCACCAGGGCGTCGGCCGGGTGCGGCGGCGGCGACTGCTCGGCCAGGTCGGTGGCGCGGTCGATCTCGTCGCGCACTCGTGCCTCGACCGCCGCGAGCTCCGGGCGCCCGATGCCGAGCGGGCCCGTGAGCCGTGCGACGTAACGGTCCACCGGATCGTTCTCCGCCGCCCAGCGCTCGATCTCGCCCGGCGGCACGTACGACTGGTTGTCGTGCTCGGCATGCCCCTTCCGCCGGTAGGTGATCAGCTCGATGAGCGTGACCCCTCCGCCTTCGCGCGCCCGGTCCACGGCCGCCTTCGCAATCTCGTACACGGCGAGCACGTCGTTGCCGTCGGCCCGCGCGCCGGCCACGCCGTAGCCCGCCGCCTTGTCCACGAAGCTCTTCGCGGCGGTCTGGCGCGCGGTCGGCGTCGAGTAGGCGTAGCCGTTGTTCTCCACGACCACGACGAGCGGACAGCGCTGCACCGCGGCGAAGTTGAGGCCTTCGTGGAAGGCGCCGGTGGACGTGGCGCCGTCGCCCACGTAGACAAGCCCGACGCGCGGCTGCTGGCGGAGCCTGAAGGAGAGAGTGACGCCGGCCATCACCGGCACCATGTCGCCCAGGTGCGAGATCTGCCCGATGAACCCGCGGGCGACGTCACCGATGTGGATGTTGAGCTCGCGCCCGCGGGTCAGGCTGTCGCCCTTGGCGAGGTACTGTCGCAGGATCTCGACCGGCTCGGTCCCGTGGACCAGCATGGACCCCAGGTTCCGGATCAGCGGCGACAGCACGTCGCCCCGCGCGCGGTCGAGCGCATAGGCCGAGCCGACCGCGTCCGCCTCCTGCCCGAGCGACCGGAACAGCCCCCCGTACACCTTGGCCTGCCGGTACAGGGCCACCAGCCGCTCTTCCAGCGTACGCGTGAGCAGCATGTAGTAGTACAGCTCGAGCAGCTGGTCACGGGTGAGGCCGGCGGGAGCGGGAACCGGAGCCGGCACGGACGGGGGGAACGCGCTGATGGCGGCCATGGGACCCGGGAGACGGGGGAACGGAAGCCGGGCAGGAAGATACACCGTGAGTGGTGAAGGGTAAACCGCGAAAACAGGGGGGCACCGGACACCCGCCGGAGCCCCCCGCTTCACCCCTTCACCGTCACCAATCACTCTGGCGTTGCTTCGATCCGCATCCCGTAGAACGACCGGTAGACGAAGAACATCGACACCGCGAGGAACACGGCGGCCAGCGCCCGGGTCAGCCCCGTCCCCTCCTGCGTGGTCAGCGACACGGCGAGCTCCACCGCCAGCAGGCCGAACAGCGTCGTGAACTTGATGATCGGGTTGAGCGCCACCGAGGACGTGTCCTTGAACGGATCACCGACGGTGTCGCCCACGACCGTCGCCGCGTGCAGCGGGGTACCTTTCTGCTTGAGCTCGACCTCCACGATCTTCTTCGCGTTGTCCCACGCGCCGCCGGCGTTGGCCATGAACACGGCCTGGTACAGGCCGAACAGCGCGATCGAGACCAGGTACCCGATGAAGAAGTAGGGCTCCACGAAGGCGAAGGCGAGCGTGGCGAAGAAGACCGCGAGAAAGATGTTGAACATCCCCTTCTGCGCGTACTTCGTGCAGATCTCCACCACCTTCTTGCTGTCCTCGACCGAGGCCTTGGTCGCGCCCTCGAGCTTGATGTTCCGCTTGATGAACTCGACCGCCCGGTAGGCGCCCGTGGTCACGGCCTGCATGGAGGCGCCGGTGAACCAGTATATGATGGCGCCCCCGGTGATGAGGCCCAGCAGGAACGGCGGGTGCAGCAGGGACAGGTTCTCCACGTTGGCCGTGAGGCCGTTCGTCAGCGCCACGATGATCGAGAAGATCATGGTCGTGGCCCCCACAACCGCCGTGCCGATCAGCACCGGCTTGGCCGTGGCCTTGAAGGTGTTGCCCGCCCCGTCGTTCTCCTCCAGGAAGTGCTTGGCCCGCTCGAAGTCCGGAGCGAAGCCGAAGTCGCGCTGGAGCTGCGCGGTGACGTTCGGGACCTGCTCGATCAGCGAGAGCTCGTAAATCGACTGCGCATTGTCCGTCACCGGGCCGTACGAATCGACGGCGATCGTCACCGGCCCCATGCCAAGAAAGCCGAAGGCCACGAGGCCGAACGCGAACACGGCCGGCGCCACCATGAGCGACCCGAGGCCCAGGGTGCTCACGGCAAACGCCACCGCCATCAGGCCCATGATCGTGATGCCGAGCCAGTAGGCGCTGAAATTGCCCGCGACCAGGCCGGACAGAATGTTCAGCGACGCGCCGCCCTCCCGCGAGGAGGTGACGACCTCGCGGGTGTGCCGGGAATCCATCGAGGTGAACACCTTCACCAGCTCCGGGATGATCGCGCCCGCGAGCGTGCCGCAGGTGATCACGGTGGCGAGCTTCCACCAGAGCGTGTCGTCGCCGCCCAGGGTCGGGACCATGAAATAGGAGACCGCGTAGGTGAGCACGACCGACACGATCGAGGTGAGCCACACCAGGAACGTCAGCGGCGCCTCGAAGTTCATCTTGTCGGCGGCGGCGTAGCGGCTCCGCGCCAAGCCCTCGTTGATGAGGTACGAGACCCCGCTCGCGACGATCATCATGACCCGCATCACAAAGATCCAGACCAGGAGCTGCACCTGGACGGCCGGATCCTTCACGGCAAGCAAGATGAACGTGATGAGCGCGACGCCGGTGACGCCGTACGTCTCGAAGCCGTCCGCGCTCGGCCCCACCGAGTCGCCGGCGTTGTCGCCGGTGCAGTCCGCGATCACGCCGGGGTTCCGGGCGTCGTCTTCCTTGATGTTGAAGACGATCTTCATCAGGTCCGACCCGATGTCGGCGATCTTGGTGAAGATGCCGCCCGCGATCCGGAGCGCGGCCGCGCCAAGCGACTCCCCGATGGCAAAGCCGATGAAGCACGGGCCCGCGTAGTCGCCCGGGACGAAGAGCAGGATGAAGAGCATCATCACCAGCTCCACGCTGATGAGGAGCATGCCGATGCTCATCCCCGCGCTGAGCGGGATCTGGTAGCAGGGGTACGGCTTGCCCCGGAGGCTCGCGAACGCAGTGCGGGAGTTGGCGAAGGTGTTAACCCGGATGCCGAACCACGCCACCGAGTAGCTGCCCGCGATGCCGATCAGGCTGAACAGCAGGATGACCGCCACCTTGGGCGCGGGGAACCCGCGCACCACCGCGCCGGCGGCGTCCGTGGTCTGGGCCAGGAATCCGAAGTAGACCGCCGCGATCGCGCCGATGAACACCCACAGGAGCATCAGGAACTTGCCCTGGGTGATCAGGTAGGTCTTGCAGGTCTCGTAGATCAGCTCGGACACCTCGCGCATCGCCTCGTGCACCGGCAGCCGCTTGAGCTTGGAATAGATCACGAGCCCGAACAGGAGACCGAGCGCGCAGACGACCAGGCCGGTGAGGAGCAGCGTGTGGCCCGGGATGCCGGCGCTCAGGAACTTGACCGAGTTGAGGTCGGGGATCCTGAGGCTCGCCTCGCCGCCGCCGCCCGCCTCCTGGGCGGCCGCGGGCCGGGCCATGAGCAGTCCCGCCGTCGAGAGAAGAAGCGCCGTCCACCGATTCATCGAGAGTCTCCTGGTCTGGCTAGTAGGCGCCACGCGGCGCGTGGCTGGGCTCGGCCATCGTGTGCACCAGCGTGAGGAACCGCTTGGCCAGCTTGTCCGCCTCGCTCTCCCCGGGCTGGTTGGTCTCGACCGTGATCCGCGTGTAGTGCCCACCCTCGGCCTCCACCCGCACGCCGATCTGTCCGATCCCGCCGGCGTACCGCCGCCGGCGCGGCCCCTCCTCCATCGGCTGGAGCCGCGCGCCGAAGAACCGCGCGGCGCGCGCCAGCACGTCGTCCGGAGCGACGGACGTCCGGTGAAAGTACTTCATGCCTCGCTGTAGTATTCGATGCCGAGGTGGGTGATCTGCTCTTCGCCCATCAGCCAGCGCAGCGTGTTCTTGAGCTTCGTGTGCTGGATGAAAAGGTCGTGCTCGGGGTACAGCCCGGGCGCGGTCTGCGGACTCTTGAAGTAGAAGGACAGCCACTCCTGGATCCCCGCCAGGCCCGCCCGCTGGGCGAGGTCGAAGAAGAGGGCGAGATCGAGCACGAGCGGCGCCGCCAGGATGGAGTCCCGGCACAGGAAGTCCACCTTGATCTGCATCGGATAGCCGAGCCACCCGAAGATGTCGATGTTGTCCCAGCCCTCCTTGTTGTCGCCCCGGGGCGGGTAGTAGTTGATCCGCACCTTGTGGTACATGCTCCCATAGAGCTCGGGATAGAGCTGGGGCTGGAGGATGTACTCGAGCACGCCGAGCTTCGATTCCTCCTTCGTCTTGAAGCTCTCCGGGTCGTCCAGCACTTCACCGTCCCGGTTGCCCAGAATGTTCGTGGAGTACCAGCCGGCCACGCCGAGCATTCGCGCCTTGAACATGGGCGACAGCACGGTCTTCACCATCGTCTGGCCGGTTTTGAAGTCCTTGCCGCCGATGGCGACCCCGCGGCTCTTGGCGAGCTGCTCCAGCGCCGGGAAGTCGCAGGTAAGGTTCGGGGCGCCGTTGGCGAAGGGGACGTTCTCCATCAGGGCGGCCCACGCGTACAGCATGGACGGCGCGATCGACGGATCGTTCGCGTCCATGGCTTTCTCGAACGCCTCCAGCGTCCAGTGCGTCGGGCCCGGGCTGATGAAGATCTCGGTG
>DASWAI010000094.1:0-7635 GCA_036391215.1 Gemmatimonadales bacterium | reverse complement strand
GGGCGACGCTGAACGAGGTCCCCGGATCCATGCGGGTCGTGCTACGGGCGCGGCCGCTTGCCCCGCCCGCGCCGACGGGCCGCGGCGGCCTTGATCTGGCGGGCTTCGCTCGGCTTCACGTAGTACCGCTTGCGGCGGAGGTCCTGGAGCAGGCCGGACTTCTGCACCTTGCGCTTGAACGTCTTGAGCGCCCAGTCCAGCCGGTCGTCTTCGTTGAGCTTCACTTCGATCATGATGTCACCGTCCCGTCTTGGGAAGCGACGACGGCCAGCTCGACCCGGGTCGAGCCGGCCGCTGTCGATGAGTGTCGCTCCGGGTCAGCGCGGGAGCTTCGTCACGTTTTCCGCCGCGGGCCCCTTCTGCCCCTGGACCAGGTCGAACTCGACACGGTCGCCCTCGGCGAGGGAGCGGAAGCCGTCCGCCTTGATGGCCGAATGGTGGACGAAACAGTCTTTCTGGCCGCCGTCCACGGTGATGAAGCCGAAGCCCTTCGCGTCGTTGAACCACTTCACGGTACCGGTCGTGCGCGCCATGCCTTGCTCCTGAGCGTAGCGTAATCGGAGCCGGAAAGCCGCACGCCGACTACGGGTTGGTGGCGCCACCCGGCGCCCAGATGCGCCGGGAACGCCCGGCCCAAATTACACCCGAAGCGCCCCGCCGACCAGCCGGGGGGCTACTCCAGCGCCAGGGAGCGCCCGAAGGCCTCCAGCAGCTCGTCGTCGTACCGGTCGGCCAGTCCGGCCACCTGGGCGATGAGCTCCCGGAGCTCGTGGTCGTCGAGGTCCGCGGCGAACCGCCCGGCTCCGAGCCACGCCTTGCCCCGGCCATCCAGCGAGAAGGACGCGAAGTTGCCCAGCTCGTGGTTGAGCTCGAGCAGGCGCCGAAGCAGCGGCTCGGCCCCGTCCGCCGGGACCCGGAGAATGGGGAAAGTGACGTGCACGACGCTGTCGCCGTCACCGTCCTCGGGTGCGATCAGGGCGACGTAGCCCAGGACGCTTCCCCGGAAGATGGCCCAGGCGTCCGGGCCCAGCATGGACGAGGTGCGGGAGTCCCCGCCCAGGGCGTCGATCGCGGCCGGGATGGCCCGCCGGAGCTCCGCCGGGTCCATGGGCTCAGACGTCCAGGTTGCTCACGTACTTGGCGTTCCGCTCGATGAACAGGCGCCGCGGCTCGACCTCGTCGCCCATCAGCTCGTCGAAGAGCTTGGAGGCCACGGCCGCGTCTTCCATGGTGACCCGGAGGATGGTACGGGTGGCCGGGTCCATGGTGGTCTTCCACAGCTGGTCCGGGTTCATCTCGCCCAGCCCCTTGTACCGCTGGATGTTGACGCTCCCCCGGCCGTCGCCGTTCGCCAGGCGCTTGGAGTAGTCGTCCCGCTCGGCCTCGCTGTAGGCGTAGAACTCTTCCTTGCCCTTGGCCACCCGGAAGAGCGGCGGCTGGGCGATGTAGACGTAGCCGGCGTCGATCAGCTCCTGCATCTGGCGGAAGAAGAAGGTGAGCAGGAGCGTCCGGATGTGGGCGCCGTCGACGTCGGCGTCGGTCATCAGGATGATCTTGTGGTACCGGGCCTCGTCCAGCTTGAAGTCGTCCTTCACGCCGGTACCGATGGCCGTGATCATCGCCCGGATCTCCTCGTTGCTCAGGATCTTGTCGATCCGGGCCTTCTCCACGTTGAGGATCTTGCCGCGGAGCGGAAGGATGGCCTGGAACTGGCGGTCGCGCCCCTGCTTGGCGCTGCCGCCGGCCGAGTCGCCCTCCACCAGATACAGCTCGGTGATCGCGGGATCCTCGATCGAGCAGTCGGCCAGCTTGCCCGGGAGCACCGCGTTCTCGAGGCCGGACTTCTTGCGCACGAGGTCGCGCGCCTTGCGCGCCGCTTCGCGGGCCCGCGCGGCGCTCACGGCCTTCTCGATGATGGCCCGCGCCACCGGCGGGTGCTCCTCCAGCCAGCTGCCGAGGTGCTCGTTCACCACTTGCTTGACGATGCCCTCGACCTCGGAGTTGCCGAGCTTGGTCTTGGTCTGCCCCTCGAACTGCGGCTCCTTCACCTTGACGTGCAGGACGCAGGTGAGCCCCTCGCGGATGTCCTCGCCCGAGAGGGTGAACCCCTCCTTCTTCAGGAAGTCGCGCTTCCGCGCGATGTCGTTGATCGTGCGGGTGAGCGCCGCCTTGAACCCGGTGAGGTGGGTGCCGCCTTCGTGGGTGTTGATGTTGTTCACGAAGGTGAACGTGTTCTCGTTGTACCCGTCCTCGTACTGGAGGGCCACGTCCACGTCCACGTCGTCCTTCACGGCGTTGAACGCGACCGGCTTCGGGTGGATCGGCTTCTTGTTGCGATTGAGCCACTCGACGAACTGGACCAGCCCGCCCTTGGCGTAGAACGTCTCCCCCTTGGGCGGCGTCTCCCGCTCGTCCTTGAGCGTGATCGTGATGCCCTTGTTGAGGAACGCGAGCTGCCGCAGCCGGTCGGCCAGGGTCGTGTAGTGGAACTCGAGCACCTCGAAGATCTCCGGGTCGGGCTTGAACCGGATGGTGGTGCCGGTGCCGCGCGCCTTGCCGGCCACGTTGAGCTTCTTGACCGTCTTGCCCCGGACGAACGCCATGTGGTACCGGCTGCCGTCTCGTTCCACCACGACCTCGAGCCGTTCCGAGAGGGCGTTGACCACCGACACGCCGACGCCGTGGAGGCCGCCCGACACCTTGTAGGTATTCTTGTCGAACTTGCCGCCGGCGTGGAGCACGGTGAGCGCCACCTCGACGGCCGGGAGCTTCTCGGTGGGGTGCATGTCCACCGGGATGCCGCGGCCGTTGTCGGTGACGGTGATCGAGTTGTCGGGGTGGATCGTGACGGCGATGTTGTCACAGAAGCCGGCCAGCGCTTCGTCGATCGAGTTGTCCACCACCTCGTAGACCAGGTGGTGCAGCCCGCTCTCGCCGGTGGACCCGATGTACATGCCCGGCCGGCGGCGGACCGCGTCCAGCCCCTTGAGCACGCTGATGGAGGCCGCGTCGTAGGCCTTCGCGCTGTCGGTGTCCCGGATGTCCCGCTCTTGCTTTGCCATGTGCCTCGCTGCTCGGTCAGGGCCGGGGCCGGTCCAGCGGACCGGGGACCCAGCGGATCTCTTTCACTCGTCCCGAGCGGCCCTGGTTGAGCCGCGCGAGAATGCGCGGCGTCATCAGCCCCAGCTCGGTGGCCCACGGCGCGCTGGCCACGTGGACCCGCATGACGCCGTCGGCCGTGATGAACTGCGGCGCCGTGACGGCGGCGATCTGCGGGCCCACCAGCCCGTCCCACTCCTCGAGAATCGCCGCCTGCTGCAGCCGCTTCTTGAGGCCGGCGGTGCGGAGATAGTCGTCGAGCGCCTCGCCCAGGGAGGCGGGCTTTGCCGGCTTGGCCGGCCCCCGCCGGTGGATCGTGCTCACGCGATCACCCTCCCGTTCTCCACCCGCCAGGTCTCGAGCTCCATGCCCGGCGGCAGCTCGTCGGGCCGCGGCGCCGTGACGAACACCTGGCGTGCGGGCCCGCGGGCGAGCCGCCGGGCGAGCCGCCGCTGCCGCTCCGCATCCAGCTCCGAGAAGACGTCGTCCAGGAGCAACGCGGGCTCGGTGCCGCGCGCCGCCGCCAGCGTGTCCAGCTCGAGCAGCTTGAGCGCGACCGCGGCCGTGCGCTGCTGCCCGGTGGAGCCCACGCTCCGGAGCGGCCGTCCGCCCAGCTCCAGCACCAGGTCGTCCCGATGGGGACCGACCCCCGTGGCCCCGCGAGCCCGGTCCCGCGCCGCCGAGAGGTCGAGGGCGGCGCCCCAGGCTTCCGTCTCCGCCAGCTCGGCGCGGCCGTGATAGCGGAGGCAGACCGGGCCGGCTTCGCCCAGGGCCTCGATCTCCGCGGCGAACCGCCCGGCGGCCTGCGCCACCCAGGCGAGCCGCGCCGCCACCACGACGGCCCCGGCGTCCGCCAGCACGCCGTCGAACGCCCGCGCCAGCTCCGGCCGCTCCTGGCGGAGGGCGGTGTTGCGCTGCGCCAGCGCCGCGCGGTACCGCGCCAGCGCTGCGTAGTAGCGCCGGTCCGCGAGCGCGAGCAGCCGGTCGAGGAATCCGCGCCGCTCGGCAGCGGGCCCCCCCGCCAGCCCCACGTCCACCGGAAGGAACGCGACCGCGAGCCAGCGGCCGATAGCGTCGGCCAGGCGCCCGATCTCTTCGCCGCGGACCGTGATCCGCTTCTTCCGGCCGGCGAGCGCGAAGGTGGCGGCCACCGCGCCGCCGTCCGGCCCGGCGACGTGCGCCTCGACGTGGAATCCCTGGCCGCCGAACCGCGCCACCTCGGGGTCGGGCGCTCCCCGGAGCGAGCGGAACAACACCGGGTAGTACAGCGCTTCGAGCAGGTTGGTCTTACCCTGCCCGTTGGGACCGAGGATGGCCAGGCCCGCCGCCGGAAGCTCGCGATCGAGGTCTTCCAGGTTGCGGAAGCCCCGCGCGATCAGGCGCTCCAGCCTCACGGATGCCCTCGTCGCACAGAGGAGAAAAGTAGCGGAACCGGGAGTGGAATGGCACCGCTGAAAACAGGGGTGAGCGCCGCCGGCGGGCCCCGCTTTAGCGGCCTTCGAACCGGGGCTTCCGCTTGGCGAGAAACGCGGCCGTTCCCTCCCGCATGTCGGCCGTGGAGGAGAGGAGCCCGAAGTGGTTCGCCTCGAGCAGCAGGGCGTCCTCCACCGTGAGGTCGAGGCCGGTCTCCACCGCCTCCAGCACCAGCCGGACGGCGAGCGGGCCCTGCTCCATGATCGTGCGCGCCAGCTCTTCCGCCTCGGCGAGCAGGCGGTCCGCCGGGACCACGCGGTTCACCAGGCCGATGCGATGCGCCTCCGCGGCGTCGATCATCGCCCCGGTGAGCAGGAGCTCCAGCGCCCGGCCCTTGCCCACCAGCCGGGGCAGCCGGACCGTGCCGCCGTAGCCCGGCCCGAGGCCGAGCTTCACCTCCGGCTGCCCGAACTTCGCGGCATCGCTCGCCACCCGAAGGTGGCACGCCATCGCCAGCTCGCAACCGCCGCCCAGGGCGAAGCCGTTCACCGCGGCGATGACCGGCTTGCCGCAGCGCTCGAGGCGGCGCATGACCCGCTGGCCCGCGAGCGCGCGGGCCTTGCCGTCGAGGGGTCCCTGGCCCGCGATCTCGCTGATGTCCGCGCCCGCGACGAATGCCTTGGGGCCGGCGCCGGTGAGGATGACGGCGCGCACGGCGTCGTCGCTCTCGATGTGGCCCACCGCGTCGCCCAGCTCGGCGATCACGGTGGCGTTGAGCGCGTTGAGCTTGTCGGGCCGGTTGACCGTGACCCGCGCGATGCCGTCGTGGACGGCGTAGAGGAGCGTGGTGAAGGACATGGCTAATGGCGGCCGGCTAACGGCAGGTTCTCATGCAAGTAGTTCTCCAGGAGCTCGAACAAGTGCCGCGTCGTCCCCGGGCCCTCGCAGATGCAGTGCGTCCGGTTCGGGTAGTCCATCATCGTGAACGGCTTGTTCGCCGCCACGAGGGCGTTCACCAAGCGCTCGGTGCCCTGGAAGTGCACGTTGTCGTCGCCGCTGCCGTGCACCACGAGCAACTTCCCCTTGAGCTGGCCGGCGAACGTGATCGGCGACCCGATACGGTAGCCCTCGGCGTCGTCCGACGGGAGGCCCATGTAGCGCTCCTGGTAGATCGTGTCGTAGAGCCGGAGGTCCGGCACCGGCGCCACGGCCATCGCCATGGCGTAGAGGTCGGGGTACCGGAAGATGGCGTTCAGGCTCATCGACCCGCCACCGCTCCAGCCCCAGATCCCGATCCGCGCCGGATCGATGTACGGCCGGCGTCCGAGGTCCCGAGCCGCCGCCGCCTGGTCCGCCGACGCCAGCACGCCGA
The DNA here is from genome assembly GCA_036391215.1 of Gemmatimonadales bacterium. Classification (GTDB taxonomy): domain Bacteria; phylum Gemmatimonadota; class Gemmatimonadetes; order Gemmatimonadales; family GWC2-71-9; genus DASQPE01. Next base: position 1,751 of record DASWAI010000094.1, on the reverse strand, counting down.
TCTGGCGGTAGATGGACTTTCGCCACGCGCGGCCGCGCGGCGCCGGCGTGCCCCGGTTGTCCACACTCGCCACGATGTATCCCTGCTGCGCCAGCATCCGGTGCCAGAGTCCCAGGAACTCCTGCCACTCGTCCAGGACGGTCTGGCTGGCGGGCTCGCCGTAGACATGGACGAGGAGCGGGTAGCGTTTCGTCGAGTCGAAGTCGGCCGGTTTGAGCATCCAGCCGTCGAGCTTGGTGCCGTCGTCGGCGGTCGTCCGGAAGAACTCCGCCGGTCCGAGGCGTAGCGTCCGGAGCCGGGCCACGAGCTCGGCATTGTCCACCAGCGTGCGGATGGCCTCGTGCCGCGGGAGCCGCACCAGCTCGATGCGCGGTGGCGTGTCGATCGCGGACCAGGTGTGCAGCGCCCACCGCGCGCCGGGCGCGATGTCGTAGTCGTGGCTCCCGGGCTCGCTGGCCGGCGTGAGTCGCTCGGGGCGGCCGTTCCCGTCGAGCCGGGCGCGATAGAGGTAGCGCTGGGTCGCGTTGTCCGGGGACGCCGAGAAGTAGGCCCAGCCGCCGACCGTGTCCACCGCGTGAACGTACGGCTCGCCGAAGGCGGCGTCCGGACTGATCAGATCGAACGCGCCCGGCGTGAGCAGCTTGACCGCCTTGCCGTCCCGGGAAATCCGATACAGGTGGCGCCAGCCGTCCCGCTCGCTGACCCAGAGGAAGCTCTTGCCGCCCTCGAGCCAGCGGAGATCGTCCACGACGTCGAGCCAGGCGCTGTCCCGCTCGGTAAGAATCGTGCGCACGCTCCCGGTCTCCGCGTCTCCCAGCATCACCCGGTTGGTGTTCTGGAGCCGGTTGAGCTGCTGGACGACCACCTCGTGCGGACTGGCCGCCCATTCCATGCGGGCCAGATAGTGGTTCCGCCGGTCGCCGGGAATGTCGAGCCAGCGGGTCGGGCCGCCGGTCGCCGCGACCACCCCGATGCGGGCGGCGGAGTTGCTGGTGCCCGCCTTGGGGTACTGCACCGGGACCACGAACGAGTAGAGCGAGTCGGTGTCGTTGATCAGGTTGAAGTTGCGCACGCTGTCCATGTCGAGCTGCCAGTACGCGATCCGCTGCCCGTCCGGGCTCCAGCGGAATCCGTTCCGGAGGCTCAGCTCCTCCTCATACACCCAGTCGAAGGTGCCGTTCACCACCGTCGGCGAGCCGTCGCTGGTGAGCTGGGTGACCTGCCCGTCGGCCACGTCCTCGACATAGAGGTTGCGCTCGCGCACGTAGGCCACCCGGCGGCCGTCGGGGGAGAACGTGGCGAACATGAGCGTGGAGGGCTTGGCGCCGGCGCCCAGCTTGCGGAGCGACCAGCTGGTCGTGTCCACCAGCCAGTAGTCGCCCCGGGTTCTCTGGCGCCAGACCCGCCGGGAGTTGGTGTAGATGAGGAGCGCGGGGCCGGCGGGCGACCAGGCGAAATCCTCGACCGCGATGGGGACCGAGTCGCCCGGGGGGACGAGCCGGCTCGCGGGGACCAGCACGGTCCGCCGCCCGGTAGTGACCTCGTACTGCACCAGGTCCTCCGCTCCCTTCACGGTCGCCGACGGCTCGAACACCGTGTACGACGCCCCGCTCTTTGCCCAGCGGATCGGGCCGTAGCCCTGGGCTTCGAACTCGCCCCGCCCGATCCGCTCCAGCGTGAGGAGACCGGAGTCCGCCTGCGCGGCCAGCGGGCCGGCGACGACGACGGCGAGGCCGGTGGAAAGGAGCCAG
>DASWAI010000093.1:0-11460 GCA_036391215.1 Gemmatimonadales bacterium | reverse complement strand
GCGCGCGCCCATCCACCGGAGCCCGCACACCGTGAGCGCCCAGGTGACGCCGCTCGCGGCCGCGAGCAGGTTGCCCCGCGCGGGATCGGGCGCGGTCGCGAGCGGCGGCTCGGCGCCGACGAAGAAGAGCGCGAGCCCGAGGCCGACGACCGCCATGAAGCCGACGTCCGCGGGCCGCACCGACTCGTGCAGGAGCCACGGGGAGAGCAGGAGGACGTAGAGCGGCGCGGTGGATTGGAGGAAGATCGTATTGGCGGACGTCGTGAGTCGGTTGGCCAGCACGAAGAGCACCAGCGTGGCCGCGTAGGCTGCGCCGACGAGGAATACGCGCCGGCTCCACCCTCGCCGGGCGCCGGGCACGAGCAGCCACAGCACGACGGCCGCGACCCCCGAGCGGAAGCCGGCGATCTGCCAGCCGGTGAACGCGGCCGACTTGATGGCCGCGCCGCCGGTGGAGAACAGGAGCGCGGCCAGCGCCAGGCGGAGCCGCGCGGACGTGGGTGAAGACACGCGGGGAATCTTGCCCGATGCGGCACGGCCGCAAGAGCCGCGGGCCGCGTGCTGGCGCGTGGTCGGGGCCGACGCTACATCTGGGCATGCCGCAACCCGCACCGGGCAACGCCGGCCCCCCGGCCGACGAGGGGCTGGTCCGCGCCCTGGGCCCCCGCGCGCTGACGCTGAGCGTCGTCAACCTGATCATTGGCGCCGGGATCTTCGTGCTCCCGGCGCTCGTGGCGCGCCGGCTCGGCGCGGCGGCCATCGTGGCCTATCTCGTCTGCGCCGGGGCGATCGGCCTGGTGCTGCTCTGCTTCGCGGAGTGCGGGAGCCGGGTGTCCCGCTCGGGCGGCGCGTACGGCTACGTCGAGGCGGCGTTCGGCCCCTACCCCGGCTTTCTGATCGGCAACCTGCTGTGGTTCGCCTGCGGATCCCTGGCCGCCGCCTCCGTCGCCAACGCGCTGGTCGGCACGCTGGCGCAGGTCGCTCCGCGGATCGGCCAGGGGCCGCCGCGCGTAGCCTTCCTCGGGCTGCTCTACGCCGGGCTGGCGTGGGCCAACGTGCGCGGCGTCCGCACCGGTGCCGGTCTGGTCCAGCTCGTGACGGCGGGCAAGCTGGCACCGCTGCTGCTCCTCATTCCAGCCGGCGCGTTGGCGATGCACGCCGCCAACCTCCACTGGCCCGGGTTCCCCTCGGCGGCCCAGGTCGGCCAGGCGTCGCTGGTCCTGATCTATGCCTTCGCCGGCACCGAGACCGCGCTCCAGGCGAGCGGCGAGATCCGCGACCCGGCGCGCACCGTGCCCCGCGCCGTGCTGGGCGCGCTCGGCATCGCTACGCTGCTCTATCTCGGCATCCAGACGACGGCGCAGGGCGTGCTCGGGCCCGAGCTCGCCCTTAACGACAAGGCGCCGCTCGCGCTGGTGGCCGAGCGGGCGCTCGGCGCGGGCGGCCGCCTGCTGGTGCTGGCCGGAGCCGCGATCTCGATGCTGGGCTACGTGAGCGGGGATGTTCTGGCGACGCCGCGCACGCTGTTCGGCTTCGCGCGGGACGGGCTGCTCCCGGCCGGTGTCGGCACGATCCACCCCCGGCATCGCACGCCGTGGATCGCAATCGTGCTGTACAGCGCCCTCACCTGCCTGCTGGCGGTAACGGGCAGCTTCGAGCGGCTGCTCATCCTGGCGAACGTCGCGTCCCTGCTCGTCTACCTGGCGTCCGCCCTGGCGGTGCTCGAGCTGCGCCGCCGCGAGGTCCGGCTGGACGCCCCGCCCTTCGTGCTCCCCGGCGGGCCATTGATCCCGCTGCTCGTCTGCGCCGTGGTGTTCTGGCTTCTGTCCAACGCGGAGCGCCGGGAGCTGATCGCCGTCGCCCTGATGCTCGGCGTCGCCAGCCTGCTCTACCTCGCCTCGCCCCGCCGCCGCCGGGCTTCCGCTCCCGCGCCGGGTGGGACGGGGTAACCCTCAGGCCCCAAGCAGCCGCTCGAGTCCCGCGGCGTCGCCCCGCTCCAGGGCCGCCTCCACCGCCAGGCTCACGCCGTCGCGGAACACCGTCGCCACGGCGAGCACTCTCCCCGCCCGCCGGTAGGTCACGGTCGCGTCCCGGCCGGCCAGGCTCCCCCGCACGTCCACTTCGTCCCAGGCCGTGGCATGGCCCACGTAGGCGATCGCCACGTCGTAGTGCTGGCTCCAGAAGAACGGCACGGCGTCGAATCGCTCCCGCCGGCCGAGCATGTTGCGCGCCGCCACCTGGCCCTGGCGCTCGGCGACCACCCAGTGCTCGACCCGGAGCCGCTCGCCGGTGTGCCGATCGGGCCAGCGGGCGAGGTCGCCGGCCGCGAAGATACCGGGCCGGCTGGTCTCCAGGAACTCGTCCACCAGCACGCCGCGGTCGAGCACGAGCCCTGCCTGCTCGGCAAGCGCCGTCCGGGGCCGCACGCCGACCCCCGCGACCACGAGGTCCGCCGGGAGCGTCTCGCCGCTCTCGAGCACCACGCCCCCCCGCTCGACCGCGCCCGGCTGGGCGCCCAGGTGAAAGACCACGCCGTGCTCCTCGTGCACCGAGCGGACCCAATCGCCCACCTCGGCGCCCATGGCGCGCTCGAGCGGATGGCGCTCCCGGGCGACCACGTGCACCTCGAGTCCGCGGGTGCGGAGCGCGGCCGCCACCTCGAGCCCGATGAAGCTCCCGCCGATGACGACCGCCCGCCGGGCCCCTTCCGCCGCGGCGACGATGGCCCGGCTGTCCGCGAGCGACCGGAGGTAGCGGATCCGGTCGGCGCCGGGGATCGAGAGACGCACCGGCTCCGCCCCGGTGGCGAGCAGGAGGCGGTCCCACTCGATCGTGCGGCCGTCGGCCAGGAGCAGGTGCCGCTCCCCGGGCGGAATCGCCGTGGCGGCCACCCCGGTGATGAGCTCGATCTCCTGCTCCACGTAGAAGTCCGCGCTGCGGAGCGGAATCCACTCTTCCGGCGCCGTGCCCGCGAGATAGTCCTTCGACAGGTTGGGCCGATCCACCGGCCCGTCCGGCTCCGCTCCAACGAGGGTGATCGCGCCGTGATAACCCTCCCGCCGCAGCGTCTCCGCCGCCACCTCGCCCGCCGCCCCCGCCCCCACGATCGCGATGCAGCCGAGGTCGGCTCCCGTGGCCGGCGGCCGGCGCGCGGGCTGCTTGGCCGTGACGAGCACCGTCTCGCCCCGGCGCTCCACTACCCAGCAGGCGACCGGATTGAGCGCGGGCGGCCGCACCGGCTGGCCCGTCCGCAGGCTGAAGCAGGCGTGGTGCCAGGGACAGCGGACGGTGTCCCCCACGACCAGTCCCTCGTTGAGGGGGCCGCTGTAGTGGCTGCATACCGCCCCGATCGCGAACACCTCCGCCCCGCGACGGGCCATGAGCACGGGCTCGCCGTGCGCGTGCCCGAGGAGCATGCCGCCGTCGGGAAGCGAGGCGAAGGGGACGCCCCGGGTGAGATCGGGACCGGCGAGCGGGGCGGGAGATTCGGACATGACGGGGATCCGTGGAAGCACGCTGTCGGTGGACGGCCAAGGCTAATGGCTAATGGCTACTACCCAATACATCTTTCCGCCATGCGGACCATCATCGAGCCCTTCAAGATCAAGTCGGTCGAGCCCATCCGGCTCACCAGCCGCGAGGAGCGCGAGGTGTACCTGCGCGAGGCCGCGTACAACGTCTTCAAGCTGCGAGCCGAGGATGTCCTGATCGACCTCCTGACCGACAGCGGCACGGCCGCGATGAGCGCGGAGCAGTGGGCCGCGATGATGCGCGGAGACGAGGCCTACGCCGGGAGCCGGTCGTGGTTCCGTTTCGAGGAGGCGGTGCGCGACATTTTCGGCTTCCGCCACGTCCTGCCGACCCACCAGGGCCGGGCCGCGGAACGGATCCTGTTCTCGGTACTCTGCCGCCCGGGCCACGTCGTACCGAACAACACCCACTTCGACACTACCCGCGCGAACATCGAGTTCACCGGCGCCGAGGCCGTCGACCTCCCGATCGCCGAGGGACGCGTGCCGTCATCCCGCCATCCGTTCAAGGGGAACATGGACGTCGCCGCGCTCGGCGCGCTCATCGACCGGGTCGGGCGCGACCGGGTCCCGCTGGTGATGGTCACGGTCACCAACAACTCCGGGGGCGGGCAGCCGGTCTCGCTGGAGAACGTCCGCGCCGTATCGGCGCTGTGCCGGGAACGGGGCATCCCCTTCTACCTGGACGCCTGCCGCTTCGCCGAGAACTCCTGGTTCATCCGTCTGCGGGAGCCGGGCTACGGCCACCGCACGCCGCTGGAGATCGCGCGGGAGATGTTCGCGCTGGCGGACGGCTGCACCATGTCGGCCAAGAAGGACGGGATGGCGAACATCGGCGGCTTCCTGGCTACCAACGACGACCGGCTCGCCCGGCTGGAGCGTGACCTCCTCATCCTGACCGAGGGCTTTCCGACGTACGGTGGCCTCGCGGGACGGGATCTCGAGGCGGTGGCCGCCGGGCTGCACGAAGCCCTCGACGAGGACTACCTGCTCTACCGCATTCGCTCGACCACCTATCTGGGCGAGCATCTCGCGCAGGCCGGGGTTCCCATCGTCGAGCCGCCAGGGGGCCACGCCATCTACATCGACGCGGCCGCGTTCTTTCCCCAGATCCCGCCGCTCGAGCTGCCGGGCCAGGCGCTGGTCGCGGAGCTCTACCGCGAGGCGGGCATCCGCGGTGTCGAGATCGGCACCGTGATGTTCGGGCGCCAGGACCCGGCGACCGGAGCGGAGACCGCCGCGCCGATGGAGCTGGTGCGTCTCGCGATCCCGCGCCGGGTCTACACCCAGAGCCACATCGACTACGTCGTGGAGGGCGTGCTGGGGGTGTGGGAGCGGCGGGCGCAGGTGGCCGGCTACCGATTCGTGGAGCAGGCGCCCGTGCTCCGCCACTTCACCGCCCGGTTCGAGCCCCTTCCGGCCCCGCGGACGCCTGCGCTCCGTACTTCCGGGCAAGCTCCTCCGCCATCGCCAGATGGCCCTGGAACGCCGGCGCCACGTTCTGCACGAAGGTCTTGAGCTCGGGGTTCTGGATCGCGGGCAGGAGGGTCTGGGTCACCGCGTCGATCACCGAGCGGTGGAACGCCACCTCGTGAGCCAGAAACGCCCGGTCGAACTCGGCGCCGGACAGGCCCCGGAGCTTCCGCATCGCCGCCGCATGATCGCGGGCGCCAGCATCATCCTTGGGCGGCGTAGGCGTAACGCCGAGCTTCTTCGCGAGATCCCGGCCCTGCTGGCGCACCTGCTTGTGAGCTTCCACGAACGTCTGGCCCAGCGCCCGGACGTCCTTGTGAAAGCCTCTCCGCGCGGCCAGGCCGGCCGTCTCGATGTCGGCGGTGTTCGCGGCGTCGAAGATGGCGACAATGGTAGCGTCGTCGAGGGTGGGCGCCGGACTCTGGGCCCGGGCCATGGTGGCGGCGGTGAATCCGAGGATCACGGCCAGCACGATCGAAAGGGCGAGGCGAATACGGGACTGCATCAGTACCTCCGGGTCAAGTTAGGAGGTGCAGTCTTGCACAATTGGCATCAAAAGTCAATATTCTCTTTGACATTTTGCTAACTCGCTATTGGTGAACTACATGGGAAACAGGATTACAGGCGGCCGTATCTTGCCTGGCACGCGCGGACGGATTGTCGCCCTGCTCCGCCGCGCCCCGTGCACCGTGGAAGAGCTTGCCGCCTCCCTCGATCTCACCGACAACGCAGTCCGCGCCCAACTCGCCGCGATGGAGCGGGACGGGCTGGTGCGCCAGCATGGCGCGCGCAAAGGAACGAGGAAGCCGGCGCTCGAGTACGAGCTGGACCCGGAGGCCGAGACGGCGCTGTCCCGGGCCTACGTGCCCTTGGTCGAGGCCCTCGTGGAGGTGCTGGCCGGCTGGCTGTCGCGGCAGGACCTGGAGGAGCTCCTGCAGGAGGCCGGGCGGCGCGCCGCACAGCCGCTGCCGCGGCCGGCAGGTACAGCGGAGGAGCGCGTGCGGGCGGCGAGCCGGGTCCTCGATGAGTTGGGCGGGCTCACCGAGGTCGAGGCGGCCGGTGAGGGCTGGACGATCCGGAGCGCCGGGTGCCCGCTCGCCGAACTGGTGGCCAAGCGGCCGGAAACCTGCCGAGCCCTCGAAGCGCTGGTCGCCGAACTCACCCGACTCCCGGTCCGCGAGGTGTGCGATCGCGCCGACCGCCCCCGCTGCCGATTCGAGATCGGCGCCGCTCCGCCGGCGACTCCGCCGGACCGGCGAAAGGCTCAGCCCTCGACCTGATAGACCTCCTGCCGCACCGGCTGGAACCCGCGCCGGAGGTAGTTGGGCAGCGCGTTGGGGTGGTCCAGCGTGCAGGTATGCAGCCAGACCCGTTCGGCTCGCCCCGCCCACGCCGTCTCCACCGCCTTCGTCAGGAGCCAGCCGCCCAGCCCCCGCCCGATGTAGTCGCCCATGAGCCCGAAGTAGGCGATCTCGGTCGAGCCGTCCTGGTGCCGCTTGAGCTCGAAGTACCCTGCCGGCGCTCCCGTCACGTACAGCACGTAGACCGTGACGTCGCCGGCATCGAGATACGCCCGGATCCGCTCGTCGCTCCACTCGAGCCGGTCGGTCCAGCGGTACTGCCGGCCCACCTCGGCGTAGAGATACCGGAAGAGGGCGGTCGGGCAGAACCCGATCCGCTCCACCCGCACGTCGCCCTCGGGCGCCGCAGCCGGTGCCAGCTCCGCCGGCGCGGACATGGCGAGATACGTGCGCGTGACGTCGATGGTCATGCCGAAAAAATACACGCGCCCCGCGGGTGCGGGGCGCGTGCCCTTTCGGCGCCGCAGCTCCCGATCACGTCGAGTCGCGGCGCATCGGGTGCAACGCGGTATCGGGGGGGGGCGTAGCCGGTCGCATTGCCGTGTCCGCGGGGCCACCCGGCGGCGGCGTGTTCATGCCGCTGTCCGGCGGTGAGATCCGTCCCGTCTCGGGCGGCGGCCGTCCGACCCCGTTGTCGGCTTGCTGGGTGCACGCCGCCAACGAGGCGACGACGGCCAGGGCTATGAGCATTCGCATGGCGAACATCCTTGGCTCGGGTTCCGAAGGCCCGGCTTGAGCCGGAACCGCCAAGCTAGGCTGGGGCGGCGGAAGGCGACCGCGTCGGCGGTCACGCGCCGGCTGCGACCCGGCGCACACGGCCGGTCAGGTCATCAGCTCCTGGAGCCCTCGATACAGATCGAGCGCATCCGGATTGGCGAGTGCATCCCGGTTCTTGACCTCCCGGCCGTGGATCACGTCGCGCACCGCGAGCTCGGTGATCTTGCCGCTGATGGTGCGAGGAATGTCGCCCACCTGGATGATCTTCTTCGGCACGTGGTGGGGGCTCGCGTGCTCGCGGATCCGCCGCCGCAAACGGTTGCAGAGCCCGTCGTCCAGCGTGAGCCCGTCCCGCAGGCGCACGAACAGCACGATGCGCACGTCGCCCTCCCAGTCCTGCCCCACGACCAGGCTCTCCACGATCTCGGGCAGCTGCTCGACCTGCCGGTAAATCTCTGCCGTGCCGATGCGCACGCCGCCCGGGTTGAGCGTGGCGTCGCTCCGACCGTGGATCACCAGGCCGTCGTGTGCGGTGAGCTCGGCCCAGTCGCCGTGGCGCCACACGCCGGGGAAGAAGTCGAAGTACGCCGCCCGGTACTTGGCGCCGTCGGGATCGTCCCAGAACGCCACCGGCATGCTGGGGAACGGCCGGGTGCACACCAGCTCGCCCGCCTGCCCCCGCACCGGCCGCCCGGCCGGATCGAAGATCTCCACCGCCATTCCGAGTCCCCGGGTCTGCAGCTCGCCGCGCCAGACCGGGCCGGTCGGATTGCCGAGGGCGAAGCAGGAGATGATGTCCGTGCCGCCGCTCACGCTGGCGAGGTGGACGTCGGGCTTGATCCGGGTGTAGACATAGTCGAAGCTGTGGCTCGCGAGCGGACTTCCGGTGGAAAGAATCGCCCGGAGTCGCGACAGGTCGTGCGTCCGCCGAGGCTCGAGCCCCTCCTTCTCCGCGAGCGCAAGGTACTTCGCGCTGGTCCCTAAGACCGTGATCCCCTCCGCCTCAGCCATGTCCCACAGGATCCGCGGCGGGGCGAGGGGCGCGCCGTCGTAGAGCACGACCGTGGCCCCGACCGCCAGGCTCGAGACCATCCAGTTCCACATCATCCACCCGCAGGTGGTGAAGTAGAAGATCCGGTCGTCCGACGTCAGATCCGTGTGCAGGACCAGCTCCTTCAGGTGCTGGAGCAGGGTTCCGCCCGCGCCGTGCATCATGCACTTGGGCAGCCCGGTCGTACCCGAGGAGTACATGATGTAGAGGGGGTGGTCGAAGGGGAGCCGGGCAAACCGGGGCGGAGCGGCGGGCCGGCGGCCGACGAACTCATCCCAGGTCACCGCCCCCCGGATGCTCCCGGCCGCTGGACGGTCCCGGAGGTACCCCGCGACCACCACCCGCTCGATCCCCGGAATCCGCTCGCGCACCTCCCGCACCCGGGCAAGGGAGTCGATCTCCTTGCCCCCGTAGCGGTATCCGTCGGCGCAGAACAGGACCCGGGGGCGGATCTGCCCGAACCGGTCCAGCACCCCGTTGGCCCCGAAGTCCGGCGAGCAGGAGGACCAGATCGCGCCGAGGCTGGCCGTCGCCAGCATGGCGATGACGGCCTCGGGGAGGTTCGGCAGGAAGCCGGCAACCCGGTCGCCCGGCCGGATGCCGGCGTCCTCGAGCGCCGCCGCCACGCCGGCCACCTGGGCCGCGAGCTCATCGAAGCCGAGGACCCGACGACGGCCCGACTCGTTCCAGAAGACGAGGGCGGGGTGGCTGTCGCGCCGGCGCAGCAGGTTCTCGGCGAAGTTGAGTCGCGCCCCCTCGAACCAGCGGGGCCCGAGGCCCGGATCGGGAGGAGCCATACGGCCGCCCCCCTGAAGTACTTCGTCCCACGGCGCCCGGCCCGGGTGCTCCTGAGCCAGCACGCCGGTGAAGCGCCAGACCGCCGGCCAGAACTCCTCCGGGTGGGCCACGGACCAGGCGTAGAGCGCCTGGAAGTCCGCCGACGGGGCGTGCTCGCGGGCGAAGCGGGTCAGGTTTGCCCGTGCCACGCGGTCCGGGGCCGGGGTCCAGAGGGGCTGATCCATGCGGCGAGAAATGAAGCGCGCGAGGGGCGAGGGTCAACTGCGACGCCGCGCTCGCGAATTGCGGCGCCGGCGCGACGGACGGATTCGATCGGTTTTCGTGATGTGCGCGCCCGATCGCAGCTTACCGCACGACGCCGCGCTGGCACATGGAGTGCGTGACCCCGGCTGCGACCCTTCGCCGGCCTCACCGACGCTCCGACCGGTACCTCAGCGGTTCGGGACGACGCGGGTCCGACCGGAGGGTCGCGCTACGTCCGCCCTACGACGTCGGCGGGTTGAAGGCCGCGTGCTGCTGCTCCACCCAGGAGCGGTGGTAGTTCGGATCCTCGAAGGCGACCGCCGGCCGGGCGACGTGCAGCGGCCGGAAGCTGTCCATCATCACCGCCAGCTCGTTGGTGAACTTCTGCCCGATGCTGGCCTCCGCCCGCCCCGGGTGGGGACCATGGGGCAGCCCGTCCGGGTGATGGGTGATGCTCCCGTACTCGATCCCCTTCCGACTCATGAACTCGCTCGAAGCGTAGAAGAGCACCTCGTCGGAATCGACGTTGCTGTGGTTGTACGGGGCGGGCACCGCGTTGGGATCGAAGTCGTACGGCCGCGGGCAGAAGCTGCAGATCACGAACCCGTCGCCCTGGAAGGTCTGGTGCACCGGCGGGGGCTGGTGGATCCGGCCGACGATCGGCTCGAAGTCGTGGATGTTGAAGATCCACGGGTAGAAATAGCCGTCCCACCCCACCACATCGAAGGGATGGTGGTCCAGCATCAGCTCGTTCACCGCCGAGTACTGCTTGACGAGAATGGGGAAGTCGCCGCGCTCGTCGTGGGTCCGGAGCTCGACCGGGCGGCGGATGTCGCGCTCGGAATACGGCGCGCCCTCGAGCAGCTGGCCGAACTCGTTCCGGTAGCGCTTGGGCCAGCGCACGTGCCCCCGGCTCTCGAAGATCACGAGCTTCGTGGGCCCGGCGCCCAGGTCCAGCCGCCACCGATGGGTGATATTCCGGTGGATGACGATGTAGTCCCCGCTCTCGTAGGGCAGGTCGCCGAAGACCGACTCGAGCACCCCTTTCCCCTCCACCACGTAGGCCACCTCGTCGGCCATCGAGTTGCGGTAGAAATGGGCGTCCTGCTCGTCCGGCTCCACGTAGAGCATGCCGATGTCCTGGTTGAACAGGATCGGGATGCGGTCGAGCGTCGGGCTCCCGCCCTTCTTGGCCTTCGCGGTCAGGAAGTGCCGGTGGCGGAGCGACGTGTCGTCGTCCTTTTCCCAGACGATCTCCTTCACCCGCCGCGCCGACTTGACGGTGGTCGGCGGATGCAGGTGATACAGGAGCGACGAGGTCCCGACGAAGCCTTCGTGCCCCATCAGCTCCTCGGCGTGGATCCCGCCGTCGGGCTTCCGGAAGACGGTATGGCGCTTCTTGGGGAACTGGCCCAGGGCGTGATAGATGGGCATGGTGTCCTCGCTACAGGTTTCCTCGCGCCGCTTGCTCCCGCTCGATGGCCTCGAACAGCGCCTTGAAATTCCCCGCCCCGAAGCTCTTGGCGCCCTTCCGCTGGATGATCTCGAAGAAGAGCGTGGGCCGGTCCTCGATGGGCTTGGTGAAGATCTGGAGCAGGTAGCCTTCGTCGTCGCGGTCCACCAGGATACCGAGGTCCCGCAGCGGGGCGAGGTCCTCGTCGATATGCCCGACGCGGTCCAGCACCGTGTCGTAGTAGGCGGTCGGGACCCGCAGGAACTCGACCCCCCGCTCCCGGAGCGCGGTCACCGTGCTCACGATGTCGTCCGTGGTGATGGCGATGTGCTGCACGCCGGGACCGCGGTAGAACTCGAGGTATTCGTCGATCTGGGACTTCTTGCGCCCCTGGGCCGGCTCGTTGAGCGGGAACTTGATGCGCCCGTTGCCGTTGGAGACCACCTTGGACATGAGGGCGGAGTACTCGGTCGAGATGGTCTTGTCGTCGAAGGAGATCAGGTTGTAGAAGCCGAGCACCCGCTCGTAGTACTCCACCCAGCGGTTCATCGCCCCCAGCTCCACGTTGCCCACGCAGTGGTCCACGTAGCGCAGGCCGACCGGGGGAGGGTTGTAGCGCGTGTCCGCCCGCACGAAGCCGGGCATGAAGGCGCCCCGGTAGTTCCGCCGCTCCACCAGGGAGTGGATCGTCTCGCCGTAGGTCCGGATGCCGGCGATCACGACCTCCCCGTCGGCGTCACGCAGCACGGTCGGCTCGTAGGCCGACTGGGCCCCGCGCTCGATCGCCTTCTTGTACGCCGTCCGCGCGTCGTCCACCCACAGGGCGATGTCCTT
>DASWAI010000092.1:0-15908 GCA_036391215.1 Gemmatimonadales bacterium | reverse complement strand
GCGAGCCAGCGGGGAGCCCGCGCCGCCCGGGCGCCGGCCCGGTCGGCCACGACCAGCAGATCGAGCTCGCGACGGCAGGCCGCGCATTGCATGACGTGATCGAGTACCACCAGCCTGGTCGCTTCAGCGTCCCCGCGTGCGGCGAGGTCCGCGATCGCGTCCGGGCCGGGACAGGCCGTCCGGTCGCGCGGCGACCGAATCGTTCGGCCGTAGGCTTGCTGGAGCTCCTCGTCGTTCACGGTCAGCTCCCGGGTCCGATGCCCTGCCGGAGCAGCGCCGCTCGAAGGTCGGCGAGCCCGCGGTAGAGCAGGTTTCTGGTCTTCGCTTCCGACCAGCCGAGCAGCGAGGCGATCTCCTCGCGCGAATACCCGGCCAGGTGCATCCGCACCACCGGCCGCCGCGCCGGCGCCAGCGTTTCCACGGCCCGTGTCACCCGCTCGGCAAGGTCCCCGAGCTCGGCCGCCTCCACCGGTCCCGCCGGTCCGGGAAGCGGGCCGGCGTCGTCCACCGGCTCTTCGCGGGTCCGCCGCCGACGGCGGATGATGTCGAGCGCCGCGGACACGGCGGTGCGGTGCACGTAGGCCGCGTTGAGCCCGCCGATCGTCGCGGCCCGCGCCCGCCACAGGCGGATCCGGACCTCCTGGACCAGCTCGTCGAGATCGGGATCCGCGAGTCCCCGCGTGCGCCCGACATGCCGGACCATCCTCGCAAAGCGGCTGACCAGGCGCTCGAGCGGCGCCGACAGGTCCGTCGGGTCGGTCATCGGCCAATCGTACCACCACCGGGAGGTCCGGACCAGCGTCCCCGACCCGTACGAGGAACGCCGCGGGGGCCCGAACGTTCTCAGGAGAAACGCAAAACGCCCCGGGAGTGAACCCGGGGCGCCTTGCTGCTTCGATGCTTCGGCAACGACCTAGTACATCCCGCCCATGCCGCCCGGAGGCGCCGGCGGGGCCGGCTTCTCTTCCTTCTTCTCGACGACCACGCACTCGGTCGTGAGCAGGAGGCCCGCGATGGAGGCCGCGTTCTGCAGCGCCGTGCGGGTGACCTTGGTCGGGTCGATCACGCCCGCCTTTACCAGATCCTCGTAGGTATCGGTCTGCGCATTGTAGCCGAAGTGCTTCTCCTTCGACTCCCGTACCCGCGCGACCACGATCGAGCCCTCGGCGCCCGCGTTCTGGGCGATCATCCGGATGGGCTCCTCGAGCGAACGGCGGACGATCTCCACGCCGATCTTCTCGTCCTCGGTTCCCTTGATCTTCTCCAGCGCGACCTGCGCCCGGAGCAGCGCGACCCCGCCGCCCGGGACGATGCCCTCCTCGACCGCGGCGCGGGTGGCGTGCAGCGCGTCCTCGACCCGGGCCTTCTTCTCCTTCATCTCGGTCTCGGTGGCCGCGCCCACGTTGATCACGGCGACGCCGCCGGAGAGCTTGGCCAGCCGCTCCTGCAGCTTTTCCTTGTCGTAGTCGCTGGTGCTCTTGTCGATCGCGGCCTTGATCTCGTTGATCCGGCCCTGGATGTCGCCTTCCTTGCCCCGGCCGTCCACGATCGTCGTGTTGTCCTTGTCGATCACCACGCGCTTGGCGCGACCGAGATCGCCCAGCGTTGCGTTCTCCAGCTTGAAGCCGACTTCCTCGGAGATGACCTGGCCGGCGGTGAGCACGGCGACGTCGCGCAGCATCTCCTTACGACGGTCACCGAAGCCCGGCGCCTTGACGGCGCAGACTTTGAGCGTGCCACGGAGCTTGTTCACGACCAGCGTGGCCAGCGCCTCACCCTCGACGTCCTCGGCGATCAGAAGGAGGGGCTTGCCGGTCTGCGCCACCTTCTCGAGGATCGGCAGCAGCTCCTTCATCGCCGAGACCTTCTTGTCGTGGATCAGGAGGTACGGGTCGTCCAGCACCGCCTCCATCTTCTCGGGATCGGTGACGAAGTAGGGCGAGAGATAGCCGCGATCGAACTGCATCCCGTCCACCGTCTCCAGGGTGGTCTCGAGGCCCTTCGCCTCCTCGACCGTGATCACCCCGTCCTTGCCGACCTTCTCCATCGCCTGGGCGATGAGGTCGCCGATTTCCTTGTCGTTGTTCGCCGAGATGGCGCCCACCTGGGCGATCTCCTTCTTGCCGGCCGAGGGAACGCTCAGCCGCTTGAGCTCCTCGACCACCGCCTCCACCGCCAGCTCGATGCCTCGCTTGAGCTCCATCGGGTTGGCGCCGGCGGTGACGTTCTTGAGGCCCTCGCGGAAGATGGCTTGGGCCAGCACGGTAGCGGTCGTGGTGCCGTCGCCGGCGAGATCGCTCGTCTTCGTGGCGACCTCCTTGACCATCTGGGCGCCCATGTTCTCGATCGGATCAGAGAGCTCGATCTCCTTGGCCACCGTGACCCCATCCTTGGTGACCGTGGGCGAGCCGAACTTCTTGTCGATGACCACGTTCCGGCCCTTGGGACCGAGGGTCACCCGGACCGCCTCCGCCAGGTGGTCCACGCCCCGCTTGAGCCGCGCGCGGGCTTCGATGCTGAAGAGCAGTTCTTTCGCCGCCATATGCCTTCACTCCCCCCTGAATTGTCTGGATCAGCCGATCTTGGCCAGAACGTCGGACGCCTTGACGATAATCAGCTCGTCATCGCCCACGTGATAGGGCGTCCCGCTGTACTGGCCGTAAAGCACCGTGTCGCCCACCTCGATGTCGATCGTCACCCGCTGGCCCTTCTCCCACCGGCCGGGCCCGACGGCGAGGACTTCGCCCTGCGTCGGCTTTTCCTTGGCGGTGTCCGGGATGTACAGCGGGCCGCGCATGGTCGCCGCCTCCTCGGCCGGCAGAATCACCACGCGGTCCTCGAGGGGATAGATCTTGATCTTGGGTTTGGCCTTGATAGCAGTGGACATCTGATACTCCTCCTAGTTGTGCGCGGCGATCTTGTGGAGCGTCGAGTTGGCAACCTCGTACGCCTGCACTTCCGGCGTGCCCTCGATCACCTTGGCCAGCCCCTTGAGCACCTGGGGATACGCGTCCCGATTGTAGGCGTCCGCGCTCTCCTTGCGATCCCAGAAGCTGATGGCGAGCGCGTCCTTGCCGTTTGCGGACACGAACGTGATCTCGTCCTTGAAGCCCTTCTGCTTCCGCATGAGGGGCAGGATGTCCTTCTCGAACGTCTGCGTGAACTCGCTGCCCGTGTTGGGCTTGAGATGGATGGATACGTTTCGGGTGTACATATGGAAGTCCTTGCGTTGCTGCAGTTTGGAAGGGACTGTACCGATCTGGTTCAGGCAGTGACTATAGGTTGCTGTACCAACATTGTCAAGCGCTAAGTCTACTGGCTGGCATGGTTAACTAAAAATTGTTAACTTGATGCCCGGCCTCAGGAGGGACCCATGGACGTATCGTTTGTGATCCGGCAGCGGCTGGAGGAGTTCGGACTGGACCAGCGGGAGCTCGCCCGGGCCGCCGACGTGACCGAGTCGTACATCTCCCAGCTGCTGACCCGGAAGAAGGCCCCCCCCGCGCCCGACCGCACCGACATCTACCGGAAGATGGACAAGTTCCTGAAGCTGCCGGCCGGGGAGTTGGCGCGGCTGGCGGACTGCCAGCGGAAGGAGGAATTGAAGCGGGAATTGGGGGACCACCCGGCGCCGTTGTTTCAGGAGGTCCGCGCGCTGATCCTCCGCAAGTGCGCCCCCGACATGGAGAGGCACGTCCGCGGGGTGTTCGAGCAACAGCCCTTCGGTGAGCTCGAGCGCCTGGTTACCCAGACGCTGCTCGACGTGGTCAAGGGAGTGGCCGCCGAGGAGCTGGAGAACGACTACTGGCTCCGGATGGTGGCCGAGCTGGGCGGCCGAAGCTATGAGGAGATGCGAGTCATCGTGCTCGAGTTCCTCGACACGGACATCTTCCACCTGTCGCCCGAGGATTGCCTCGCATTTCTGGATCCGCTGATCGAATCCTGGGACATGGACCTCGCGACCTTCGCCCTGAGCATCGTCCTGAATCCGAGAGTCGTCACCGGAAACGTGAAGCGATTCGCGTTCGTCGAACGGGAGGCCGATCAGGCCGTCGCGGAAGAGCCGGGGCTCAGGGAGTTCCTGGATGATCCCGCCCTGAGCGGGACGGCCACCCAGGAGGAAATTGCATTTCTCCGGCGGCTCAACCTCAAGGGAAGGCGGCCGACCCCCGTGTATTACTACCGGGAGCTGCAGAACCTCAGGGATCCGCTCCATTTTCGCGCCGCGGCACGCTGACCCCGTGCCGACCTGCCCCGACGACGGTTACTCGATGGTCCCGGTGCGGGAAACAGGCGCGAGCGGGATGAAATGGGCGTGTACGAACCCGTGGCACCCGCTCGATCCCGGACCCTGCCCCAAGTGCGGCAGGTCCGAGCGCCCCAGGGCCTCCACGAGTGGCGCCGATCCGACGGCGCGGTGCCGGGCCTGCGGTCACGAATGGCTGCCGCGCCGGAGCGGATGAGCCGGGGCGAGCGGGCTGGTCACGGCTCGGCGAACATCCGCCGTTCCGCATCCGTGTAGCGGGTGAGCTCCCGCAGCTTGCGCGCGGTGACGATCGAGAGGGAGAGGTCGCGCGAGGCATCCTCCGCGACCACATGCTCGTGCTCGTTCGCTTCCGGGTTTTCGAGCAGCCGGTCCAGGGCGTCCCTCAGGTCCGCCGCCTCGCGGGGCGTGAGGTAGAGCTGGATCCGGCGGACCGGCCCCTGATTGTCGGTGTCGAGGATCCGCATTGTCATACGCTCCTTGATGCTGGCCAGACGCCAAGGTATCGGCTGGAGGGGCGTGCTGCCAGGGCCGCGGTCATGCGCGGGGCTGCACGACGACGGCGTGCCGCCCGCCGTCGTCCACCAGCGGGATCGCCGGTCCGTCCAGGACCCTGCCGTCCAGCGTGACCTCGCGCGGGCTCCCCCTCGCGGCATGGGGGCCGTGCACGACGATGGTGTAGAGACTGCGCCCGTGGCGGTACTCGATGGTGAACCCGGGCCAGCTCGGCGGCACGCACGGATCGAGCGACAGCGTGTCGCCGCGCTTCGTGAAGCCCAGGATCGCCTCCAGTCCCACGCGATACATCCAGCTGGCGGAGCCGGTGTACCAGGTCCAGCCGCCCCGGCCGAGCTGGCCGGGTGCGGTGTACACGTCGGCCGCGACGACGTACGGCTCGACCTTGTAGGTCGCGACGTCCGCCGCCGTGCGGGCGCGGGTGAGCGGGTTGAGCATCTGGAAGAGCTGAAAGGCGCGCTCGCCGTCGCCCCGCAGCGCCGTCGCCAGCACCGCCCAGAGCGCCGCGTGCGTGTACTGCGCGCCGTTCTCCCGGACGCCCGGGAGGTACCCCTTGATGTACCCCGGGTCCTGCGGCGTAAGGTCGAACGGGGGCGCGAGGAGAAGCAGCAGCCGGGCGTCTTCCCGTACCAGCAGCTCCTCGAATGACCGCATCGCCCGGGCCTGCCGCGCGGGGTCGCCGGCGCCGGAGATGACGCTCCAGCTCTGGGCGATGGAATCGATCCGGCACTCGTCGCCCGCCGCGGACCCCAGCGGCGTCCCGTCGTCGAAGTAGGCGCGCCGGTACCATTCGCCGTCCCACCCGTGCGCCTCCACCGCGGCGACGTACGCGTCCGCCCGCGCCCGGAACTCCGCGGCCTCGGCGCCGCCCCGCGCCTCGGCGTGCTCGCTGAAGTCGCGCAACGCCGCCACCAGGAACCACGCCAGCCACACGCTTTCGCCCCGTCCCTCGACGCCGACCCGGTTCATCCCGTCGTTCCAGTCGCCCTCGCCGATCAGCGGGAGGCCGTGCGGGCCGGTGGTGCACGCCCGGCGCAGCGCGCGGACGCAATGGTCGTAGACGGAGCCGGCCTCTCCGGCCACCTCCGGGATGTCGTAGACCTCGTGCTCGTGCGGCTGGAGCGGACGCATGGCCAGGAACGGCACCGACTCGTCGAGGAGCGAGGCGTCGCCGGTGACCCGCACGTAGTGGTGGACGACGTACGGCAGCCACGCGAGATCGTCCGAGAACCGGGTCCGGACGCCGCGCCCGCTTCCGGGATGCCACCAGTGCTGCACGTCGCCCTCGACGAACTGGCGCGCCGCGGCGCGGAGGACGTGCTCGCGCGCGAGCGCCGGCTCCGCGTAGACGAACGCCATGACGTCCTGGAGCTGGTCGCGGAAGCCGTAGGCGCCGCTGCTCTGGTACACGGCCGACCGGGCCCACATGCGGCAGGCCAGCGCCTGATACAGCGTCCACCGGTTGAGCATCGCGTCGAACGACGGCTCGGGCGTGCGGACCGTGATCACCGACAGCCGGTCCGTCCAGCGCTCGACCGTGCGGGCGACGGCCGCCTTCGCGCGGCCCACGTCGCGGTACTCCGCCACCGCGCGGCGGGCCGTCTCCGCGTCCTCCGTAGCGCCGAGCACCACGACCAGCTCCCGCGTCTCGCCGGCCTCGAGCGTGAGCGCGCAGCGCAGGGCGGCGCAGGGGTCGAGGCCCGCCCCGGTAGTGCCGGCGAGCGCGGCGTGGAGACCGGCGGGCGCCCCCACCGTGCCGTTCCTGCCGAGGAACTCCCGCCGGTCGGCGGTGTAGCCGGTCACCGGCTCGCTGAGGGCGCAGAACGCCACGTAACCGGCGAACTGGGGGTCGAAGAAGTTCCGGGCGAAGATCGCGCGCTCGGCCGGGTCGAAGGCCGTCTGGACCTGATGCTGGGTGTGCTCCCGGAGCACGCCGAGGGTCCATTCGACGAAGGCCGTGACGGTCAGGCGGCGCGCCCGCGCGCCGAGGTTGGTGACGCGGAGCAGCGACAGCTTGACCGCCCGGTCGTCGGCGAGCCTGAGAACGAGGCTCGTCGCGAGGCCGGCGTGCCGGTGCTCGAACGACGACATGCCGGCCCCGTGCCGCACCGTGTAGGGACCGTCGTGCCGGATCGGGGCCGGCGTGGCGCTCCAGGCCTCTCCGGTGTCCTCGTCGCGCAGGTAGAGGACGTCGCTCGCGGGATCGCTCACCGGATCGTTGTGCCACGGCGTGAGCCGGAACGAGTGGCTGCTCTCCGCCCAGGTGAAGCCGGCCCCGCGCTCGGTGACGACGAAGCCGCCGCGCGGGTTGGCGACGACGTTCGCCCAGGGCGCGGGGGGCACGTGGTCGCCGCCGACCCGGATCTCGTAGTCGCCGCCCGGGGTGAGCCCGCCGAAGCCGTTCTCGAACGCTGCCGCCGCGCCCCCGAAATCGGCCCGGGCCGCGCCCGGCGCGCCGGAGGGGGCGGCCGATGCCGGGGCCAGGGGCGCGGAGGACAACCGGGGCAGCGTGCGCCCCACGACCCGCAGGAGGGCGCGCAGGGCCGGGGGCGCGGCGAGCTCGGACACGCGGGCCGGCGACGGGAGCGCGGCCGGGACCTCGCTCGGCGGCGCGTCCCGCGCCGTCGCGGCCTCGAGGATGCGTGCCGGCGACCGGCCGTCGCAGTACAGGTGCACCCGGGCGGTGGCGCGCAGCATCCGCAGCACCTCCGGGGCGATCAGGTCGCGGCGCCGGGCGAACACCCCGCCCGGCCGGTCGATGATGCCCGAATCGGAGGACGCGAACATCGTCTCCGTGATCTTCTCCTGCAGCTCCTGGAGGTAGCTGGGCGGATGGGCGTTCAGCACCACGAGGTCGACCATCATGCCCCGCCGCCGCCAGTAGCGATGGGCGGCGAGCAGCCGGCGCAGTGTCGGCAGTCCCTCCGGCGAGTCGATGGTCGCGAGCAGGATCGGCCAGTCGCCCGAGACACCGGCGGCCCACAGGACCGGTTGCGAGCCGCGGCTCCGGAGCAGCTCCGCCTGCGGCGCGCGCAGGGCCGGGTTGGCGTAGAAGAGATGGCCGGCGAGCTCCTGGAAGACGGCGGCCTCCGCCGGCGTGATCTTGAGTTCGCGCAGCTCCACCTGGGTGGAGGTCCACGCCAGATCGAAGGCCCGGTGCGCCGAGTACGGGTCGTGGTAGCGGTCGGCGAGCCTGAACGCCTGCTCCCGGGTGGTGGCCACCAGCGTCGTGAACGCCACCGAGGCCGACTGGCCCGGGGCGAGCCGGAGGCGTGTCCGGAGGGCGAAGATCGGGTCGAGCACGGCGCCCGTGGTCCCCGACAGCGTTCCCTGCGGGTCCAGGGCGACCGGGTCCCGCGCCGAGCGCCCGCGGCCGAGGAACCGGGCGCGGTCGGTCTCGCAGGTCACGGGCCCGACCCGCTCCTCGCCCGCGTCCACCACGTGGACGCACCAGAGCGGCCGTTCCCCGGCCGACCGCGGGCGGCGGGTCGCGGTGATCGCGGTACACCAGGCGTGCCACTCGGTCTCGACGAAGAGGTTGCCGAACGCCGGATGGACCCGGTCCGCATCCGGGTGAGCCAGCACGATCTCGCCGTAGCTGGTGAGCTGGATCTCGCGGGACTCGTCGCCGTTGTTGGTGACGGTGACGCGCCGCACCTCGGCGGCGTCGGCGGGCACGACGGCGATCTCGGTGCGGGTCTCGATGTCGCCGTCGGCGCGGTGGAACGTCACCCGATCGGTGGCGAGGAACGCGCGATACCAGTCGGCCGGCGCGCCGACCGGCTGGTGCGCCGCCGACCACAGCCGCCCGGCCCCGAGGTCCTGCACGTAGCAGAACTGGCCGGTGCCGTCCTGGGTCCCGTCGGCCCGCCAGCGGGTGACCGCGAGGTCCTCGTAACGGCTGTAGCCGCCGCCGCAGTGGCTCACCATGACCGTGTACGGCAGGTGGCCGAGGAGCGCGATCTGCGGCTGCGGCAGATCGGGCAGATCCACCTCGCGCACCACCGGGCGCTCCAGCTCCGGATCCGGCAGCGCCTCGTCGGCGCGGGCCGCCTGGGGCTCCTGGAACACGAGCCGGCGGGGGATGCGCTCGTGCAGGAGCAGCTCCGCGGAGCGGACCATCGGGTCGGCGTGAAAGCGGCGCTGCCAGACGTTGGCGGCGAGCGCGTTGGTGAGCGCCACGAGCGCCATGCCCACGTGGTGCGCCATGCAGGTCTGCACCACGGCGTAGCGCTGCCCCGGGCCGGGGCGGGTGTAGTCGAGGGCGTCGCGGAAGCCGTGCGGGCCGAGGGCTCCCTTCTTCTCCAGCGTGGCGAGGTTGGCGAGCGCGCGCTCGGGCTCGATCATCGCAGCGAGCGCCGAGGCATAGGGGGCGATCACGAGGTCGCGGCCGAGCCCGCGCTTGAGGGCGAGGTCGGGCACGCCGAACGCGCGGTACTGGTAGGTCTGGGACGCGTCCCGGAGATTGTAGGCGCTCTCGCTCGCGCCCCAGGGCACGCCCCGCTCGGCACCGTACGCGATGTGCCGCCGCACCGCGGCATGGTGGGTCCGGTCGAGGACGGTGAAGCGGAACGACCGCATGACCAGCACCGGCATCAGGTACTCGAACATGCTGCCGCTCCAGGACACGAGCGCCGTTTCGCCCGCGGCGTGGGTCAGCCCGCGGCCGAGCCGGAACCAGTGTTCGACCGGCACGTCGTTCTTGGCGACCGCGACGAAGCTGGCGAGACGCGCCTCCGACGCGAGCAGGTCGTAGTACGATCCGTCCCGCGCATGGGCGCTCGGCTGGTACCCGATCGAGAACAGCCCCCGTGACTCGTCGTAGAGGAAGCTGAAGTCCATCGCGAGCGCATAGGCGTAGGCGCGCTCGGCCAGCGTCTGGAGCCGCGCCACCAGCTGCGCCGCCGCGTCGGACCTCTCCGCGAGCCGGCGCCACGTCTCGGACCGGGTGAGGCTCCGGCCGTCTCGCCCGACCAGCGGCGGCACCTCGAGACCGTCGAGCGCGGGCGCGTGCTGCCCGATCAGGCGGAGACTCCAGTCGAGCCACTCGGTGGCGGACTCCGCCGCGCCGGGCGTGGGCGCGGCGGCCGCGACGGCGTCGCGGGCCTGCCGGAGCGCCGGGGCGATGGTTTCCGTGAGCGCGGCGGGCGTGCCCCGGGCGACCGCCGCGGCGAGCGCGGCGCCGGCCGCCTGGAGCTTCTCTTCGGCGGTGGCCACGAAGCCACGCCGGGGCGGCGCGCCGTTGGGGCCGGGGGAGGCCAACTCGCGGAGCCGCTCGCCGGCGAGCGCCAGCGCGGTGTCGAGCGCCTGCCAGGTGCGCCCGTCGAACACCGGGTCGTCGGGGATCGCGAGGCAGGCGTGCCGAAGGGCGATCAGATGCCCGGCCAGGTTGCCGCTGTCCACCGTCGAGATGTAGGCCGGCTCGAGGACCCGGAGGTCCTGCACGTCGTACCAGTTGTAGAAGTGCCCGCGGAAGCGGTCCATGCGGCCGAGCGACTGCACCACCCGCTCCAGTTGCCGGGTCAGGTCCTCGGCCGTGACGAACCCGAGGTCGTACGCGCTCACGGTCGCGAGGAGCTGGAGGCCGATGTTGGTCGGCGACGTCCGCAGCGCGAGGACGGGAGCCGGGTCCTCCTGATAGTTGTCCGGCACGAGCCAGCTGGTCCCGGCCGTGACGAACCGGTCGAAGAAGCGCCAGTGGAGCAGGGCGTACCGCATCGCCGCCGCCCGGCCGGATGGGGGGAGCCTCCGCTCGTGGGGCACGGCGGGGGCGCTGAGCGCGTGGGCGAGGGCGGGCGACGCCGACCAGAGCGCGACCAGCGGGAGCACGGACACCAGGAGCAGCCACGGAGACGGCCCGCCGGCTGGCGGCCGCCGGATCGCCACCGCGGCCACGGCGAGCAGCACCAGGGCGGCAAGGGCCACCGCCGGCCACATGGCCCGCCACGCCGTGCCGGCCGCGCCCGAGACGGCGCGCTCGGTGCGCGATGCGGTCTGCCACTCGAGCAGCCTGCGCCGGGTGACCGCGAGCCGCCAGAGTGTCCGGACGATCGCGTCGGCCGACACCCAGGCCTGGTGCGGCAGGAAGGCGATCGCCAGGCCCACCTGCTGCGCGCTGGTCACCGCGTCCCGGCCGACCTCCCCGTAGTAGGCCCGCCAGGACTTGTCCATCGGCGGCCGCAGCAGCGCGAGGAGCAGCGAGACGATCCACGGCGCGGCGATCGCGCCCAGCCCCAGCAGCGTCCAGCGCAGCGGGGAGCCCGGCAGCAGGATCCACCCGGCGATCAGGAAGGCGAGCTGCGCGATCTCCACCGTGCTGCGCCGGAGGTTGTCGAGAATCTTCCAGCGCGACAGCAGGGAGAGCCGGTTGGGCTCCGGCCCGTCCGGCCCGGGCACCCGGGACGTCAGCCACTGGAGCAGCTGCCAGTCGCCGCGGATCCACCGGTGCTTCCGGCGGGTGAAGGTGAGATACCGGGCGGGGTAGTCGTCGTATACCGTGATGTCGGTCGCGAGCCCGGCGCGGGCATAGCTGCCCTCGATCAGGTCGTGCGACAGGAGGATGTTCTCGGGGAACCGGCCGTGGGTCGCCTGCTCGAACGCGTCGACGTCGTAGATGCCCTTGCCGGTGAAGCTGCCCTCGCCGTACAGGTCCTGATACAGATCGGATACGGCGGTGGTGTACGGGTCCACGCCGGGGTGCCCGGACTGGATCGCGGCGAAGTACGAGCGGTTCGCGCTCGGCAGCGAGACGCCCACCCGCGGCTGGAGGATCCCGTAGCCGCGCACCACGCGGCCCCGGCCGGCGTCGTACACGGCGCGGTTGAGCGGATGGGCCAGCGCCCCCACCAGGAGCGGCGCGGTCTCCGGCGGCAGGACCGTGTCGGCGTCCAGGGTGATGACGTAGCGCACCTGCCGGAGCGCCGCGGTGTCGCCCACGATCGTGGAGAAAGCGTCGGGCGCGGCGCCCCGCAGGAACCGGTTGAACTCGGCCAGCTTGCCTCGCTTCCGCTCCCATCCCATCCACACGCCTTGCGCCGGGTTCCAGCGGCGCGGGCGGTGAAAGAGATAGAACGCGTCGTCGGCGCCGGCCGAGTGGCGTGCGTTCAGCTCGCGGACGCCGGCCACCGCGGCCTCCAGGATCGCGCCGTCGTCGGCCCGCGACTGCGCCGGCGCGTCGGTGAAATCGCTGAGCACCGCGAAGTGGAGGTGCGCCTCGCGGTTGGCGAGATACTGCACCTCGAGGTGCTCCAGCGCCTCGCGCACCGCCTCGACGCTCTCGAAGAGCGTGGGGATGACCACCGCCGTCCGGAACTCCGGGGGCACGCCGCCGGGCGGGCTCAGATCCAGCTTGGGAAGCACCCGCGGCGGGAGGAACGCGGTGACCAGCTGGTTCATCACGTGCACCGCGATGTCGTTCGCCGGGAGCAGGGAGACCAGCAGCAGGGCGGGCCAGGCCGAGCGTCCCTCCGGCCCGGCCAGCCAGAGCACCGCCGCGAGGGCCGCCAGGGTGCCGGCGAGCATGCCGCCGACGAAGACCACGTTCGGGTGGCGGCGAACCCAGCGATGCAGCCGCTCGCCGGCGGCGGGCCGGTACCCGGCGACCCGCTCGAGATCGGCGAGCCCCTCGTCCACGAGGTAGTAGCCCACATGCGCGCGGCGCGGGTCGGCCCCGTCGCCGGCCGACGCGGCGCGGGCGAGGTCGCGGGCGAGCCCGGCCACCGCCGCCTCGTCCCGCCCGGTCCGCCGGGCGATGCGCTCCGCGACGTGGCGGTACCGGTCGCGGGTCGCGAAGGTCATCCGGGCGTACGCGCCCGCGGGATCGTCCCGCAGGACCGCCTCCAGGACGCTCTGCCGCTCGACGAACGTCTTCCAGTCCATGCGGGCGATGGCGCGCAGGCTGGTGATGCTGTTCGCCATCATGATCTGCGTCAGGGCGACCCGCTGGGTGGATCGGGCGGCGGCCTCCTCGGCGCTCAGGGCCTCGTCCGTGATCCAGCGCTCGAGCCAGACCAGCGACGGCACCGAGATCCCGACGGAGCGGAGCTGGTGGAGAAAGCGGGACACGAACGTCGGCGTGAGCGGCGGGGGGCGGCGGACGAATGCGTCGAGCGCCGCGGCCAGCGCGGAAGCGTTCTGCCGGCTGGCCACGACCAGGCGCTCGGCCCAGGCGTCCGCGACTTCCAGGTCGTCCAGGCGCTGCACCGTGCGGAGGGCGGTGCGCCGCACGCTCTCGAGCAGGCCCAGGCGCAGCATCGCCGGCACGGCCCAGAGCTCGCCGATGGAGAGGGGAGCGACCTCCTGGAAGGCGCCGACGCACAGATCGACGTTGCCCAGGTCGATCCGGCCCTCGGTGTGGGAGATGAGCGTGATCGCCAGCTCGTAGACCCGCGGGTAGCCCGGGAGGGCTCCGCCGGCGAGCTCGGGCAGCTCGCGGTAGTAGCCGCGCGGCAGGCTCTCGCGCACTTCGCGGATCTGCTCCTGGACGACATGGAAGTTGTCGAGCAGCCACTCGCCCGCGGGGCCCACGTCCACGTCGCGATCGGCGGCGGCGGCGAGACGGGCGTGCGCGTCGTCCAGGATCCGGCGGGTCTCGTCCAGGCGGGTGAGCAGGCGGGGTCGCCGCCGCCCGGGGGGGACCGCGGCCAGGCGCTGGCCTGCCGCCGCGGCCCGGGCGCGATCGGCGAGGTGCTCGGCGCCGAGCAGCTCGCCGCGGATGGGCCCGCCGAGCAATTCGTCCGGGGCGTCCGTGCGGCGGGGGAAAAGACGGCTGAGGAAGGGCGGCGACGTTGCGGAAGCGATGGGAGGGGCCTCGGAGAGTGTGCGTCCGGCGCGGCGCCGGGAGACGGCGTCGATCGCCACCTGGTGGCAAGATAAGCGGATGATGGGGTTGCCGTTCGCCTACAGTTGCGAGCGGGGCTGGCTCATTGGGGGAGCCCGGCCGGCGTGTCTGTTGGTGCCACGGCGGCGCTCCCGGCGGGCCGGGATCCCCGCCGCCAGCGATGGGCGAGGGACGTCGCCCCCGCGCTCAAGGCCATTGTGCCGATCTGCAGCGCGTGGTGCACCCCGGCGATCGCCACGGCCGCAGCGATCGGGACGGCCGCCTGGCCGAGGCCGAAGGCGAGCGAGGCCTCGTAGGTGCCGAGGTTGGCGACCGAGATCGGCACGGCGATGCCGAGATTCAGGAGCAACACGGCCACGAAGGCCGACACGAATGCGATCGGGAAGCCGAGCGCCGTACACAGGATCCGAATGGCCACGACCTCGGCCATCCAGGCGCCGATGGAGCACGCGGCCCCCGCGAGTACCCGTCCCGGCTTCCGCAGGATGGCCAGACCGGCGAGCGCCTCGCGCACGAAGGCTCGTGTGCGCACGAGCCGGGCTCGCATCTTCCACACCACCGCAACGAAGAATCCCAGCAGGACGGCGATCGCCACTCCCGTAGGCCAGCGCCGGCCGAGACTCGACGCGATCGAAGTGGTGTGCGTATCGAGTCCGAGCATCACTGCCGCCGCCACCGTCAGTACCACCATGAGCGTCGCGTCGACGAGCCTCTCGGCGATGATCGCGCCGGTCACCTGCGGCATGGTGAGCGGGGCCGTGCGCGCCGCTCGGCTCAGCGTGACGACCTTGACCGCTTCACCCGCCCGGGGCGGCCCCACCTGGTTCACGATCTCGCCCAGCGTGAATGCACGCAGCACCGTCAGCCAGGAACCCCGCTCGTGCGGCAGCATGATCCAGAAGCGGGAGCCCGCGCAGGCGATCTGCACCGCCACCGCGGCGGCGGCCAGCAGGACGGAACCCGGCCGGAGCCGGCCGATATCGTGCAGGATCGCCTGCGCCCAGTTGCGCTCGCGGAGGGCGAGGTACGCTGCGCCCGCGGCCGAGACGAGCGCGAAGACCAGGATCCGGATCGCGACGCTCCTCGAACGGAACGCAGCGGCTATCGGTGGGCCGGCCGGCGTCGCGCCAGTTGCGGAGCCAGCGCCGCTTCCCGGTGCCGAGGCCGCGGGAGGCATCAGGAATGCCCGGCGTGCAGGGCCACCGGAAGGCGCCGCGGACCCCAGTGGCCGGGCGGCCCCTCGAAGACCCCGGCGCAGCGGGTGCCGCACCGCCGGCAGTGGCCGTCATCGGTCAGGTGCCACTCCAGAATCCGGTACCAGTCGCGGACGACCAGCTCCGCCCCGCAGCCGTGGCAGAACGTCGTGTCTCCGTCACGGTCGTGCACGTTGCCGGTATAGGCGTAGCGAACCCCGTTGGCCCGGGCGATCTGCCTGGCCCGGAAGAGAATCGCCGGCGGCGTCGGCGGCCGGTCGAGCATCCGCCAGTCGGGATGGAAGGCGCTGAAGTGGATCGGCACGTCCGGTCCCAGGCGGTCGGCGACCCAACGGGTCAGCTGCTCCAGCTCGTCGTCGCTGTCGTTGAGACCGGGGATCAGCAGCGTGGTGATCTCGAGCCAGACCCGGGTCTCGCGGCGGATGTACTCCAGCGTCTCGAGCACCGGGGC
The DNA here is from genome assembly GCA_036391215.1 of Gemmatimonadales bacterium. Classification (GTDB taxonomy): domain Bacteria; phylum Gemmatimonadota; class Gemmatimonadetes; order Gemmatimonadales; family GWC2-71-9; genus DASQPE01. The sequence goes on along the minus strand of DASWAI010000092.1, from coordinate 624 downwards.
CAGTCGAGCGGCGCAGACGTCGTGATAGAACTTCTCGGTGAAGGCCTTGAGGTCCACGTTGGCCGCGTCCATGTGGCGGTAGAACTCCGCCCGCGGCTCGGGGTTCACGTAGCCGGCGGTGACGGCCACCGCCCGGATGCCCCGCCGCCGGCAGGCCCGCGCCACGTCGATGGCGTACTCGTGGAAGATGACGGGGTCGTTGTAGGTGAAGGCCACGCTCCGGCAGCCGTGCTCGGCCGCCGCCGCCGCGATGTCCTCGGGCCCGGCGATGTCGGACAGGGTAGCCGTCTCGCGCGACTTGCTGATGTCCCAGTTCTGGCAGAAGCGGCAGGCCAGGTTGCACCCGGCGGTGCCGAAGGAGAGCACCGGCGTACCGGGCAGGAAGTGGTGCAGGGGTTTCTTCTCGATCGGATCGACGCAGAAGCCGCTCGAGCGGCCGTAACTCGTGAGCACCACCTTCCCGTCGAGGCGGGCCCGCACGAAGCACAACCCGCGCTGGCCTTCGCCGAGCTTGCACTCCCGGGGGCAGAGATCGCATTGGACCCGTCCGTCGGCGAGCGGGTGCCAGTAGCGGGTGGGGACGACGGACCCCGCGGGAAGGTCCGTCAGGCTGGTCGTTGTCAT
>DASWAI010000091.1:0-3583 GCA_036391215.1 Gemmatimonadales bacterium | reverse complement strand
GCCGCGAAACTTCTTGTCCTTCTTCGCGGCTGGCGAAGTCGCACTCATGCTTCGGTCCTCGGTGCCCGGCGTCCCGGGCGGTGTGAGAGGCGGCTGTCCTACCAGATCGGGGCCGCGAGGCATTGGACCGCGATCAATGTTTGGAAGCTGCCTGGACGATTTTTTGCAATGGCAGACAAAATGAACCCATTCAATCTACTTTCCGGTCCTCCCGGTCGCGGACCCTGGCCATCACTCACGGTCAATCACGGTCGGTGACGAGCCGCCTCCAGCGAGCGCCCGCTTCCCGCGCCGTGGCTCGGCTTTTCGCGGCGGGCGGTCGTGCACCGGATCCATCCACTACCCGCACCGCGCGGCGCGCTGCGGCCACGCCGGCCGTCCGGCCGGCGATCGGGGCGCAAAAAAAGCGCCCGGCCGTAGCCGGGCGCTTGGACGACGTTCGGAGGCTCGCGAGGCGCTAGCCGATGGTCCAGCTGTCCGGGCCCGCCAGCAGCTTGGCGAGGTCGCCCGCGCCCTTCTTCGCCTTGGCGGCCTCGATCATCTGCCAGGTGAGCGCCTCGGCCGTCGGCTGCTTGATGTCGCGGAAGATGCCGATGGGCGTGGGGAACCCGGCCCGGGTGGAGAGCTCGGCCAGCATGAAGGCGATGGCCGGATCCTCGCGCGTCGCGTCGTGGACCAGGATGTCCTGCTCGGTGATCCCGTTCTCCCCGAGCGTCACGACCTCGAGCGAGGCGGTGTCCTTGTTGAGCCGGATGCCCTTCTTGTTGTCCTTGCCGAAGAGCAGCGGCTTCCCCTGCTCCATGCGGAGCTGGGCGTCGGCCTTGACCGCCTTCTCGGTGAGGAAGGTGTAGGCGCCGTCGTTGAACACCGGGCAGTTCTGGTAAATCTCGATGAGGCTGCTGCCCACGTGGCCGGCCGCCGCCTTGATGACGGCGCCCATGTGCGCGCCCTCGACGTCGATGGTCCGGGCGACGAAGGTCGCCCCGGAGCCGAGCGCGAGCAGGGGCGGGTTGAAGGGCTGATCCGGCGAGCCGTGCGGGGTGCTCTTGGTCTTCTTGCCCAGCTCGGAGGTCGGCGAGACCTGCCCCTTGGTGAGGCCGTAGATGCGGTTGTTGAACAGCAGGACCTTGATGTCGATGTTCCGCCGCATCACGTGGATGAAGTGGTTGCCGCCGATGGCGAGGCCGTCGCCGTCGCCGGTCACCACCCACACCTGCAGCTCGGGCCGGGAGACCTTGAGCCCGGAGGCGTAGGTGGGGGCGCGCCCGTGCAGCGTGTGCATCCCGTAGTTGTTCATGTAGTACGGGAAGCGCGAGCTGCAGCCGATGCCGGAGACGAAGACGATGTTCTCGCGCTTCACGCCGACCGCAGGCAGGGCCCGCTGCACCTGGTTGATGATCGAGTAGTCGCCGCAGCCCGGGCACCAGCGCGGATCCACGCCGGACTCGAAGTCCTTCTTGGTGTACACCGGCAGTGCGGCGGTGGCCGTCTGACCGTTCGTGCTCATGTTCGTTCGTTCCTTTCGAGCGGCCTAGAGGGCCTCGATGACCTTGCCGACCAGCTCGGCGATCTTGATGGGCTTCCCGTTGATCCGGTTGAACTGGAGCGGATCGATGCCGGGGAACATGCCGCGCAGGTAGAAGGCGAGCTGGCCGTCGTTGACCTCGGGCACGAAGACCTTCTTGAAGCTCCGCAGCACCCCGCCCAGGTTCTTCGGGAGCGGGTTCAGCCAGCGCAGGTGCACGTGGGAGACCTTCTTCCCGCGCGCCTGGAGCTCCTCGGCCGCGCCGCGGACGGAGCCGAAGGTGCCGCCCCAGGAGACCAGCAGGAGCTCACCGCTCTTCTCGCCGTACACCTCGACGTCCGGCACGTCCTCGATGACGTTCCGGATCTTCTGGGCGCGGGTCTTGACCATCTTCTCGTGGTTCATGCCGTCGTACGAGACCATCCCGGAGAGCGAGTCCTTCTCCAGGCCGCCGACGCGGTGCTCGAGGCCGGGCGTGCCCGGGATGGCCCAGGGCCGGATCAGCTTCTCGTTCCGCAGGTACGGCATGTAGGTGCCGCCCTGGTAGTTGGGCTCGGTCTGGTACTTGATGGCGATCTTGGGCAGCTCCGAGGCCGCGGGGATCTTGAACGGCTCGGAGCCGTTCGCGAGGTAGCCGTCGGTGAGCATCAGCACCGGCGTCATCCACTTGGTGGCGATCTTCATCGCCTCGATGGCGGTCCAGAAGCAGTCGCCAGGGCTCTGCGCCGCGATCACCGGCATGGGCGACTCGCCGTGGCGGCCGAAGAGCGCCATGAGCAGGTCGGCCTGCTCGGTCTTGGTCGGCATGCCGGTCGAGGGGCCGCCGCGCTGCACGTTCACGATGACGAGGGGGAGCTCGGTGATGACCGCGAGGCCCATCATCTCCGACTTCAGCGCGAGGCCCGGGCCGGAGGTGCTGGTGCAGGCGAGCGACCCGCCGAACGCGGCGCCGATGGCGGAGCCGATGCCGGCGATCTCGTCCTCGGCCTGGAAGGTCACCACGCCGTGATCCTTGAAGACCGACATCTCGTGCAGGATCTCGGTCGCGGGCGTGATGGGGTAGCTGCCGAGGAAGACCTGCTTGCCGGTGATGTGCGCCACCGTGGCGAAGCCGAGGGCGGTCGCGGCGTTGCCGGTCAGGTTGCGATAGTGGCCGCGCGCGAGCTTCGAGGCCGGCACCTCGTAACGCGCGTAGAAGAGCTCGGAGGTCTCGCCGAAGGCGTAGCCGGCCTTGAAGACCTTGCCGTTGGCGTCGGCGAACTCCGGCTTCTTGGCGAACTTCTTGGCGATCGCCTCGAGCTCGTGCTCCATGGGCCGGCTGTACAGCCAGTACATGATGCCGAGCGCGAAGTAGTTCTTGCAGCGCGCGACCTCCTTCGACGACAGGCCCGAGCCCTCGAGGGCGGACTCGGTGAGCTTGTTCATGTCGACGAGGAAGACCTTGTAGCTGGCCTTGAGCGCCGAGTCGTCGAGCGGGTTCGACTTGTAGCCGGCCTTCTCGAGGTTGCTGGCGGTGAACGCGCCGACGTTCACGATCAGCATGCCGCCCTGGCGCAGGTCGGCCAGGTTCGTCTTGAGGGAGGCCGGGTTCATGGCCACCAGCACGTCCGGCGCGTCGCCGGGCGTGTGGATCTCCTTCGAGCCGAAGTTGACCTGGTACCCGGAGATGCCGGCCAGCGAGCCGGCGGGCGCGCGGATCTCGGCGGGGTAGTCCGGGAAGGTGGCGAGATCGTTCCCGGCGATCGCGTTCGCCTTGGTGAACTCGCTACCGGTGAGCTGCATGCCGTCGCCGGAGTCGCCGACGAAGCGGATCGTGACGGTCTCGACCTGCTCGACCTTGTGCTTGGCCGTTTGCGTGGACATGTCTGCCCTTCGTCTCCTTGAGAGTGGCTGCTGTGACCGCGCGCGCGCGATCGCCGGGTGCCGCCGCGCCGCCTCGAGGTACCCGCGGCGCGCCCCACCGATTCCTGACGGGGATCCAAAAAAGGGCCACAGCTATGCCCGACGCGCGGCCGCCTTGTCAAGCCGCCGGCACGCGTCAAGCTAGCGAAACGACTG
>DASWAI010000090.1:0-3487 GCA_036391215.1 Gemmatimonadales bacterium | reverse complement strand
CGTTCGTCGCCAAGGAGATCATGGAATGGGCCCACGTCCGCCACATCCCGGTCGTCGACTCGAGCAATCGGGTGGTCGGCATCATTAGCCACCGCGACATCCTGCGAGCATCGCTCTCCGCCCTCGACACCCAGTTCGCAGAGGCCGAACGGCGGCAACATCTCTCCGGCGCACCGGCGCTCGCCATCATGCATCACCCCGCCCGCACGATCGAGCCCGATGCGTCGGTTCAGGAAGCGGCGGGCATGATGCGACAGTTCAAGTTCGGCTGCTTGCCCGTGGTGAAGGATGGCCGCCTGGTTGGAATCGTCACCGAGTACGACATCCTGGCGCTCGTGGAGCGATTGCCGCCCGACGCCCTTCCCCCGGGGGCGCCTGCCGCGACCTGACCCGCGCTGCCGCATGGCTCCTCCCCATCTTTACGCGGCGGCGGTAGTGTAGAGGGACCGTTCCACAACCTCAGGCTCGCCATGCGCTGGTTGGGCGTGCTGCTCGTGCTGGCCGTCGCCGGGGCTCCCTGCCCCGCACTCGCGCAGCACCACGGCGGCTCGCACTCCCACGGCAGCTCCCACAGCCATTCCAGCAGCTACACGCCGCGGAGTCAGTCGCACCACTACTTGAGCCCCGGCCCCTACCGTCACCGCCGCTAGGCCCCCCCGGCCGCCTACTTCCCGGGCTGCCCCTTCAACCCCTCCATCCAGTTCTCCGCCACGATCAGCTCGCTCTGTTGCGTGGCATCTCCCTCCCGCACCATCAGGAACCGCTTGTCGTCCGGGCTCAAGGCGAACGCCGGCACCACGCCTGAACGCGAGAACTGCGTCGCCGAGAACAGCACGTGCTGCTTGCCGACCACAAACGTGGTGCCCGCCTGGATCTCGGCCGAAACCATTTCGCCCTTGCCGTTGACGTAGAGCAGCTCCCGTCCGTCGTTGGCCCACGCGGGTTCGCTGCCGCCCGCGGTGGAGACTTGCCACTTGGCCGTGGCGGTCTCGGGGAATGGCCTCACGTACACCTCCGGCTGCCCCGATTCGTTGGAGCTGTACGCCAGCCACCGCCCGTCCCGGGACAGCGCGGGGAAGAGTTCGTTGGCCTGCGTGGCCACCAGCGACACGAGCGTGGTGTCGCCCGGCTTCATGCCCACGATATCCGTGCTTCCCGCCCCGATCGGCGCCGTCCGCAGCAGCAGCCAACGGCCGTCTCGCGATTGGCGGACCTGGCCGAAGTCGGACTTCGCGTTGGCGACCACCAGCCGGGCCGCGCCCGTGCCATCGGCGCGGTGCGCGTATACCGGGCCGACGCCCGAGCCCGTGCGGTCGGCCACGTAGAATACCTCGCGTCCGTCCGCCGACCAGGCGGGCCGGACGCTGGACGTGTCGCCGAACGTGATCCGGGAGAACGGGCCCTCGGGAAGCTGCTTGACCCAGATGTCGCGGCGCCCTTCGCGCGACAGGTCCACGGCCATGGCCTTCCCGTCGGGCGAGAGGTCCACCGACGCGATCACGCCCTGCGGATCCCACGCGGAATCCACGCGAGCAACCCCGCCCTCCCGCGTCACCCAGACCGCCCGGCGAGAGCCGAGCGTCCCGCCGGTAGTGTAGGCCAGGTTGCCCGTGCGGGAGAGCGCGAGGTCCACGTTGAACCCGCCGACCCGTACGCCGATCCCCTCGATCAGCGCCACGGGCGGGCCGGTGAGCTGGAGCGTCTTCGGATCGAAGGGCGTGGCGACCAGCTTGCCGTCCGCCGTAACCACCAGCAGGTGACCCGTGGGCGCGTACAGGGCATACACGCCGCGGACCAGCGAGTGCGCTTGGCCGTGCAGCAGGGACGTCGCCATGATCTCGAAGTCGGCCGGGCCTTGCCCCGCATGACGGAGCCGGAAGAGGACGCCGGTGGCGCCGGGCAGCACGTGCACCCACTCGGTCGCGATTTCCTTCTTCTTGGGGTCGATCGTGTAGATCGGCTCGATGCTCCCGCCGGTCGCCCGCATCCGGGCGAGGCCGGAGTCCACCTCGAAGTAGATGTAGCCGTCGTCGCCCCAGTCACACGAGGTGGTGTTGGCCTTGTCCGTCAGTGTGACCGTGGGCGCGCCCGAGAGCGAGGCGATCCGCACCTGCGTGCCCTCCTTGACGAAGGCGATCCGCTGGCCATCGGGCGAGAAAGACGGGCTTGCCGCGCCCTCCGTGCCCGCCACGGCCGTGGCGTCGAGCTGGTCGAGCCGGCGGAGCCAGAGACGGGTACCGCCCTCCACGGGCCCGCTGTAGGCGAGCTTGCGGCCGTCGGGGGAGATGGCGATCCGCCCGCCGCCCGTGCCGAGCGGCGGCTGCAGCGCCTGGTTGCTCCGGAGGGCGAGACTGAACTGGCTCAGGAGCGGCGCCGGGCTCGGCCGGAGCCAGCCCCAGAGGGCCAGCGCCGCGGCTACGGCGAGCGCCGCGCCGAGCGCGGGCACGAGCAGGCCCGGGAGCGGGCGCCCCGCCGCGCGCGCTAGCGCCGCCCCCGCGGCGGCGGTCGGTACCGTCGCCATGGTAGCCGTCGAGGTGTACGACGTGTTCTTGAGCGCCTCGGCGAAGTCGGCGGCCGTGGCGAACCGGTCCGCCGGCAGCTTCTCCAGCGCCGTGAGCACGGCGGCCTCGACGTGCCGCGGGATCGTGTGCCGCTGCGGGATCAGCGGGCGCGGGCTCTCGGTCACCACCCGCGCGACCACCGCCTGCGCCGTGGCGCCGGTGAACGGCGGCTCCGCGGTGAGCATCTCGTACAGAACGGCGCCGAGAGCATAGACGTCGGAGCGAGGGGTGATCTCCCGCTCGCCCATCGCCTGCTCGGGGCTCATGTAGTGCGGCGTGCCGAGCGACATCCCTGTCTCGGTCATCCGGGTGCCGCTCGCCTTGCTCGCCGCCAGCGCGATCCCGAAGTCCGCCACCAAGGCGGAGCCGTCGTGCAGCAGGATATTCTCCGGCTTGATGTCCCGGTGCACCACGCCGTGGCGATGGGCGTAGTCCAGCGCGCTCGCGACCTCGATCGTGATCCGGACCGCCTCGGCGACGGGGAGTTGCTTCTCGCGGTTCATCCGGTCGCGCAGGGTCTCGCCCTGAACGAACGGCATGACGTAGAACAGGTAGCCGTCCGCCGCGCCCGAGTCGAAGAGGGGCAGGATGTGCGGGTGCTGCAGATTGGCCGTCAGCTTGATCTCGGCCAGGAACCGCTCGGCTCCGATCACGGCCGAGAGCTCGGGCCGGAGGACCTTGAGGGCGACCCGCCGGTCGTGACGGACGTCCTGTGCGAGGTAGACGGTGGCCATTCCGCCGGCGCCGATCTCGCGTTCGAGGCGGTAGCGGTCCGACAGCGCCAATTGGAGCCGGTCGAGGAGCTCGGGCACGGTGAGGTGATGGTTTGGGGTGCGTGGAAGATGGTGGGCAGGGCGCAGGGAGGGTAGGCCTGAGGCTGACCTCCATTGGTCAAGGCCGTGCTTTGGTGACACTACGGTGACAAC
>DASWAI010000089.1:0-7795 GCA_036391215.1 Gemmatimonadales bacterium | reverse complement strand
GCCGAACCGGGGGGCGGGACGAGCGGGCGGGTCAAAGGGGTGGGGTCCCTGCGTTCTCTCGGACGAGGGCCTTGACACGGGTCCGGTCCAGCTCGACCGGGCCTGATCGTCGAGGTCGCGCCAGAGCGAGAGCGACCGGGGCGCGCCGCCGTGCTCTTCCTCGCGAAGATAGCTTACCGGAGCGCTAAACCCCGGAGAACATGCATGAAGCCCCGCCCCGGCGCCATCGCCCTCGTGCTCTTGCGAGCCTTTCTCGCCTCGCCCGCCGGCGCCCAGGCCTCCGCGCCGCCCGCCGGCCCATCGCTTCGCGGCTTGAGCGTGGCGCCGGACGGCGCCATCTGGGCATCGGGAACAGGCGGGACGGTGCTGCGCTCGCGCGACGGGGGCCGGTCGTGGGTGGCCCGGTCCATACCGGATGCGGCCGCGCTCGACCTGCGCGACGTCGAGGCCGTGAGCGCGACCACGGCGTACGCGATGGTGGCCGGGGCCGACACCGCGCGGATCTACCGCACCACCGACGGGGGCGGGCACTGGACCCGGCAGTACGACGACACCCGCAAGGGCGTGTTCCTGGATGGGATCGCGTTCTGGGACGGGTCGCGCGGGATCGCGGTGGGCGACCCGATGGACGGGCGCTTCCTGATCCTTCGGACCGAGGACGGCGGCGCGCACTGGACCGAGCTACCGGCCGGCACGGCGCCCTCCGCGCTGGCGGGCGAAGCGGCCTTCGCGGCGAGCGGCACCGCGGTGGTGGTCGGCCTCGCGGGGCGGGCCTGGATCGGGACCGGAGGCGGAGCCGCCGCCCGCGTCTTCCGGTCGAGCGACTACGGCCGGACCTGGGCGGCGAGCGACACGCCGATCCCCGCCAGCGCGAGCGCCGGCATCTTCTCGCTCGCCTTCCGGGACACGCTGAACGGCGTCGCGGTGGGCGGCGACTACGCCCACCCCCGTGCGGCCCGCGCGAACGTCGCGCTCACCGCCGACGGCGGCCGGACCTGGGCGCTCGGCGACAGCGCGGAGGCGACGGCCTATCTCTCGGCGGTGGCGTACCTGCCGGGCGGCCGGGGCGTGGTGGCGGTCGGAACGGAGGGCACGTTCGAATCGGCCGACGGCGGCCGCACCTGGACCCGGAGCGACACGGCCTCGTACAACGCGGTCGCGGCGCTGGGTCGGGCGGACTCGATGGTCGCGGTGGGGGAGGGCGCTCGGGCGGTCGTCAGAAGAGCAGCTGCAGCCGGGCGTAGCCCCAGATGATGTGCCAGCAGACGTAGTAGACGAGTCGCATGGAGTACATCGCGACGAAATCGTACCGCCGAAAGGCGTACATCTGCAGGAGATTGAAGGCGAATACGTGGACTGCAACGTACGCGTCGGGCCACGAGAACGGCCTCGCCGAGAGGCCAAAGCCCACCTGAAGCACTGGCTCCAACAGCGCGGCTAGGAGGATAGACGGCCAGACGAGGGCTCCCGGATGTCTTCTGGTGAGTCCGCCAAGAACGCCCAGCAGCACAGCGAGCGGAAGGGCATGAAAGCAGATCTCGGCGACATACCCGATGGCCGGGTAGAACAACAGCGATTGGGGCGGGGGAACGTTCAGGTCCCGGGGGAACGGGACGCGGACATCCAGCAGGATCACCGCGATCGCAAACAGGGTCGCGAGTGCGGCCGCGACGCCCGCCCCCTGCAGGCTTCGCCCCCGCGCGTAGATGTCGAACCCGCCGCGCGAACGGAGAAACCCCAGGGAGGCGGCGCCCAGCGCGGCCGCCAGGGCGATTACCAGCAGCGGCTCGAGGCGGCCGAAGTACCGCTCGAACCACGCGTCCCCGGACAGGGAGAGGATCCCCGTGGCTCCGGCGGCCCCGAGCGACAGGGCTGCGAAGACGATCCACTGCAGCCGGTCCCGGGGCGGTGATTCCGTCGTGCCGGTCACGCGCCGCCGAGCACGATCGCCCTGCCACGCCAGCCGGCGGGGCCTTCGACGGCGACCGCCAGGCCAGCCCCGGCCGGCTCGAGCTGGGCCAACAGCTCGCCCGCTTCGGACCAGATCGCGCTCCGCCCGGCGGACCGGAGTCCGCCGGAGGGCCCCCCGTAATTCGCGAACACGACGGTCATGGAGTGCTGCACGGCGTAGGTCTTGAGCCTCGCGGTCTCCTGCTCGAACTCGGAGGGGATGACGAACATGCTCGCGAGGTAGGTGACTGCGCCCCGTTCGGCCGCCTGGCGCGGGTGCGACGGCTGGCCGATATCGGCGCAGACCGCCACTGCCGCCGTGTGGCCGCCGAACCGGACGAGCGGATTCAGCGTGCCGGGATGAAAGGCGGTCGCCTCCGCGGGGGGCACGATGCCATCGCAGCTCGCGGCGGCCGTGAAGGCCCCGAGCCGATGCTTGGTGTAGAGCCCGACCGTGCGGTCGGGGGAGATGATGAACGCCCCGATGTGGAGCCGCGAGTCCAGCGTGACCGGGGCGCCGGCAATGAGGGTCATCGAATGCGAGGACGCCGCCTCGACGAGAGGCGCGAGGCGCGGATCGGTCGGCGAAAAGGCCAGGCCGGCGGCGAGATCCATCTCGTAGCCCGTGAGCGACAGCTCGGGAAAGACGAGGACCTCCGCCTGCTCCTCCGCCGCGACGTGAGCCAGCCGCAGGTGGCGCTCGACGTTCGCGCCGACATCGCCGCGCACCGGGACCGTCTGAGCGGCGGCTACCGCACGGGCCATCGGCCTACAGCGCCTGCGGGTTCCGCTGCCACACGGCCCAGGTCAGCGCGGCCGCGAAACCGACCCAGGCGAGATACGGGAGCAGGAGCAGGCCGGCAAGCCGGCGGGCGCGCCAGAAGGCCAGCACCGTGAGCAGCAGCAGCGTCCAGAGGACGAGGATCTCCGCCAATGCGACACCGCCCAGGCGCCACTGGAAGAAGATCCAGGGCCAGAGCGCGTTGAGCGCCAGCTGCGCGACGTAGAGCGTGATCGCCGGCCGGGCGCGGGGCCAGCCCAGGGTCCGGACCACGAGCCACGCGGCGAGGGCCATGAGCACGTAGAGCACGCTCCAGACCGGGCCGAAGACGGCGGCCGGCGGCGCCCATGTCGGCTGCGCGAGCTGTTGATAGAAATCGGCTGCCCGTGCCGAGGCGATCGCCCCGGCGACCGCCGCGGCGGCGGTCGCGAGCAGCGGAACCCGGCTAGCGACTGCCGGCACGCGTGAACGTGCTGCGCGCCGACGCCAGCTCCTTGCGTAGCTCCGGGACCGCGGCGGCGGTGGCCGGGTTCGCCGCCAGCTTGCCCAGCGCGAGTTCCACCGCGTCGAGGCCGAGGTTGGCCCCGAAGCGAGTGGACACCTGGTTGAGCGCGCTCTGGAAGCCGGGATCGGCGTCCAGCTCGGTTTGGCCCAGCGCCTGTGCCTTGGCAAGGATGTCGGAGAGGGCCACGACCGCCCGCTGGGCGTTCGCGGGCGAGGAGAGGTTGCCGCCGGCGAACTGCGCGACCTCCGGCAGGCTCGCGGCGAAGCTTTGCATCGCGGCGGCCTGCTTCGCGTTGCGCGGGTGGTTCTGGTGCGTGAGCGCCTGCGCGGCGCCCATGACGGCGAACGGCGCCATCGCGGTGCGGGTCAGCACCGGCGTACCGGAGACGACGCCCGCGACCGGCAGGCCGACCAGCGCCAGGCCGCCCAGGCCGTGCACCAGGTGCAGCGCCTTGCCCTCGACCCGGAACACGAGGCGGACCACGTCGCGCACCGGTGCGAAGCCGAAGCCCGCGGCCGCCACCAGGCTCGCGAGCGCCGCATCGGATCGGCCGCCGACCTTGAAGTGCAGGTAGGCCGCGAAGCAGCCGACGGCGATCAGCAGGAACACGCCGTGCAGCAGTATCCGGCCGACGACCGAGCCGAGCGACGCGCGGGGCGCGGCCGGGCTTTGCGCGGCGGCCTGTCCAAACGGATTCATCGTGTCACCCCCTGTATGGGGAAGAAGCTAATCACTGGGGCGGCTCCCGCGACTCCCCTAGATTCCTCCCGTCCCCCAGCCAGCCTCCAGCCATCCGAACGAGCACCCATGCGTGCCCTACTCCTGCTGCTACTATCCGCCGCGGCCGCGCCGTCCGCGCATCGGCCCGCCCGCGAGGGCGACGTCGTCCGCTGGGAGCGCGAGGCGCGCGCGGTCACCATCGTCCGGGACGACTGGGGCATCGCCCACGTCCGCGGCCGGACCGACGCGGACGCGGTCTTCGGGGTGATCTTCGCCCAGGCGGAGGACGACTTCAACCGGATCGAGACCAACTACCTGAACGCGATGGGACGGCTGGCGGAGGCCGAAGGGGAGCGGGCCATCTGGCGGGATCTGCGGATGAAGCTCTTCATCGATCCCGACAGCCTGCGGGCCCGGTACGCGGCGAGCCCCCGCTGGCTCCGGCGCCTGATGGATGCCTGGGCCGACGGCCTCAACTACTACCTCTACACCCATCCGCAGGTGAAGCCGCGGGTGATCACCCGGTTCGAGCCGTGGATGGCGCTCAGCTTCACCGAGGGCAGCATCGGCGGGGATATCGAGAGCGTCTCGCTGGACGGTCTGGCGGCGTTCTACGGCGACAGCGCCGGCCGGCCCGCGCCGGCGACGAGCGGCGGACCCGGGGAGCCGTCGGGGTCGAACGGCTTCGCGATCGCCCCGGCGAATACCGCCGACCATCGCGCGCTCCTCCTCATCAATCCCCACACCTCGTTCTACTTCCGCGCCGAGCTGCAGATGACGAGCGACGAGGGGCTCGATGCCTACGGGGCGGCCACCTGGGGGCAGTTCTTCATCTATCAGGGCTTCAACGACCGGCTCGGCTGGATGCACACCTCCACCGGCGCGGATGCCGTGGACGAGTACGCCGAGACGGTGGTGCGGAAGCGGAGCCGGCTGTTCTACCGCTACGGCGCCGGGGAGCGGCCGCTCCTGACCGGCCGGATTATCGTGCCCTACCGGACGGCGAGCGGGATGGCGACGCGGACCTTCACCGTGTACCGGACCCATCACGGGCCGGTCGTCCGCTCGGCCGGCGGGAAGTGGATCACCGTCCGGCTGATGGAGAAGCCGATCGCGGCGCTGAGCCAGTCGTTCCTGCGCACCAAGGCCCGGACCCTCGCGGCCTATCGCAAGGTCATGGAGCTGCACGCCAACTCGTCCAACAACACGGTCTACGCCGACGCCGACGGCCACATCGCCTACTTCCACCCCCAGTTCATCCCCCGGCGGGACGACCGGTTCGACTGGACCCGTCCGGTGGACGGCAGCGACCCGGCCACCGAGTGGCACGGGGTGCACGGCGTGGAGGACAGCCCGCACGTGGTGGACCCGCCCGGCGGCTGGATCCAGAATACGAACGACTGGCCCTGGTCCGCGGCGGGGTCGTACAGTCCCAAGCGGGAGGACTTCCCCAAGTACATGGACGTCGCGGGCGAGAGCCCGCGCGGGCTGCACGCGATCCGGGTGCTGGAGGGGCGGAAGGACTTCACGCCGGAGCGGCTGCGCGACGCGGCCTTCGACAGCTATCTCCCGGCATTCGCGCAGCTGGTCCCGACGCTGCTGGCGGCCTACGACTCGACGCCGGACGGCGACTCGCTCAAGGCGAGCCTGGCCGGGCCGGTCGCCGCGCTCCGGGGGTGGGACTATCGCTGGGCGGCCGGGTCGGTGCCGACGTCGCTCGCCGTCTACTGGGGCGACACGCTCGCCACGCTCGCGCGCGGCGAGGCCCGCCCGAGCGCGGCGACGCGGCTCGAGGCCCTGGCCGCAGCCGTCGGCCGGCTCACCCGCGACTTCGGCACCTGGCGGACGCCGTGGGGCGAGATCAACCGCTTCCAGCGGCTCACGGACGACATCGCTCCGCACTTCGACGACGCCGCGCCCAGCATCCCGGTGCCGTTCACGTCGGCGCGGTGGGGCTCGCTGGCGTCGTTCGGCGCGCGGACGTATCCGGGTACGAAGCGAATGTACGGGACGTACGGCAACACCTTCGTCGCCGTGGTCGAGTTCGGGAAGGACAGCGTGCGGGCCCGGGCAGTGACGGCGGGCGGGGAGAGCGGGGATCCCGCCTCGCGGCACTTCGACGACCAGGCGCCGCGCTACGCGTCCGGGGAGCTGCGGGAGGTCTACTTCTATCCCAACCAGCTCCACGGGCACACCGAGCGGGAGTACCACCCCGGGCAGGCGACAGGCCGTGACTCACGCTAGGCCGCCTAGTGCTTCGTCCAGGTCCACGCGGTCATCCGCCAGCCGGCCGGACCCTTTTGCAGGGCGATGGTGAGCATCGAGCCGATCTCCGCGACCGGCTTCCCCTTCTGCTTGAATCGGTAGTTCGCGGGAACCACGACGTAAGCCAGGTCCCCGGTGACGTCGACGTGCCGGGGCTTGCCGAGGATGACCATCCCGTCGGTGATTCCGTCCTTCTTGGCGTTCGCGTCGTAGTCGTCGGCCCACTTCGCGCACGCGCCCGCGCCGTGCCATTCGTGGGGGGGGAACTCGTCGATGATGGACGTTTGATCGGCGCACGCGGCCAGGGCGGACTTGGTGTCGCCCTTGTTGAAGCCGTCCACGAATTGGTGCACGGTGGCCATCACATCCTTCTGCTGAGCCAGGGCGTTCGGTGCCGCTGCCAGCAGGGCCACCGTGAGCGCGATAAGTGCCTTGGGCATCGCTGTTGCTCCCTTCTGGAGGTCGATCATGCCAGCGGTTGACCGCCTAACGAAGCCGTGCGGCCGCCCGTTCCGCAATGGCACGCCGCTCCGCCTGGCTCTGCCCTCGGGCGCGGGTCACCCGTTCCAGCACCGCCGGCGGGGCGGTGCGGGGCGAGCCGCTCTGGAAGGGTGGAGCCGGGTCGTATTCGATGGTCAGCTGAATCTCCTCCGCGACGGTCCGGCCGCACAGCTCGGCGGCCACGGCCAGGCCGAGGTCTATCCCGGCCGTTACGCCGCCGCCGGTGAGCCGATTGCGGTCGACGACGACCCGTTCCTTGACCGGGACCGCGCCGAACAGCGGGAGCAGGTCCAGGGACAGCCAGTGGGTCGTGGCGCGATAGCCCCGAAGGAGCCCGGCTGCGCCGAGCAGCAGCGCGCCGGTACAGACGGAGGTGACGTAGCGCGCCCGCTGCGCCTGGGCCCGGAGAAAGCCGAGTAGCCGGGCGTCCTCCATCAGCGGATCCACGCCCGGGCCTCCGGGGACGCAGATGACGTCCAGCGGGGGGACGTCGTCGAAGGTGGCATCGGGCGTGATCGTCAGGCCGCGCTCGGTGCGGACGGGCGCGAGCGTGTCGGCCACCAGGTGCATGCTCGCGTCGGGCAGGCGGACCAGGACCTCGTAGGGGCCGGCGAGATCCAGCTGCGTGAGCCCGGGGAAGAGCACCATCCCGATGTTCAGGGTCACGGCACGAACACCGCCCCGTGCGGCATCGCCATGCCGTGCGCGCCGTTCGGCCAGCTGGCCCGATGGAAGCTCACGCCGGGCGCCGCCGCGCCCGCGTCCCGGAAGCGCTCGTCCCACGAAAGCCGGCCGGTCGTCCGATCGAAGCGCAGGATCTTCACCATCGCGATGCCGTCGCCCTGGTCGGTCACGACGATCCGATCGCTTCCGGGATCGGGCGAGGTCCAGTGCGGGAAGAAGGTACTGTCGGTGGGAAGCGACCCCGTCTCCCGGGGATGCGCGGGATCGGCGATGTCGAGGACTGCGTACCGGTGCGCGTACGCGATGGGCAGCACCATGAAGTGCCCGAGGACGGCGGGCACGGCGCAGCCGAAGTCCTTCGGGCCCAGCACCAGCACGCGCGCGATCTT
>DASWAI010000088.1:0-1937 GCA_036391215.1 Gemmatimonadales bacterium | reverse complement strand
CGCCAGTCGCAGGAGGCGGCGGTCATCGACCCCGCCATCGTGACGGAGCAGTACGATGCGCTCCTCGCGGAGCGCGGGTTCCGCCTCCGGTATGTCATCGACACCCACGTCCACGCCGATCATGTGTCCGGCGCGCGGCGGCTGGTGGCCGCGCACCCGGGCGCCGAGCTGTGCCTGCACGAGTCGGCGCGGGTCACCTACCCGTTCCGCCCGCTCAAGGACGGCGAGGAGCTGCCGCTGGGGCAGCTCCGGCTCCGCATCGTGCACACGCCCGGCCATCGCCCCGAGCTGATCTCGCTGCTCGTCGTCAACCCGCCCCGGAGCCCCGAGCCCTCGATGGTGCTGACGGCCGACTCGCTCCTGGTGGGCGACGTGGGCCGGCCCGACTTCGGCGGCGGCGACGCCGAGGCGCAGTTCAAGAGCATGGCGCGCCTGCTGGCGCTCCCGGACTGGGTAGCGGTGTTCCCGGGGCACTTCGAGGGGCCCTGTGGCAAGGGGATGTGCGGCCGGCCGAGCACCACGATCGGCTTCGAGCGGCGGTTCAACCGGACGCTCGGGCTCGAGCACGACGCGTTCGTCTCGGCCGTCTCGACCGGCATCCCGGCGCGTCCGCTCAACATGACCGCCATCGAGGCGACCAACCGCGGCGCGGCCGACATGCCGTGGGCCATGCTCACGTCCGCGCCTGCGGTGGACGAGGTGGACGTCGAGTCGCTGCGCACCCGGGACGGAGGCGCGCTGCTGCTGGACGTGCGCGAGCCGGAGGAGTACGTGCACGGCCACATTGCCGGGGCGGTGAACATCCCCCAGGCCGATCTCGCGTCCCGCCTGGGCGAGCTGCCCCGCGACCGGCTCATCATCGTCATCTGCCAGCTGGGCATGCGCGCCGTGCGGGCCGCGCAGTTTCTCAAGCAGGCCGGCTTCACCCGGGTGGCGACCGTGTGCGGCGGCACGTCGGCCTGGTGCGGGGCGGGCCAGCCGCTGGTCACCGGCGAGGCGGCGACGAAGATGCCCCGCGTGGTGGAGTCGCTCTGGCCCCACGCGGGGGCCAGTTCCGGCTGAAGCGGGTCCGCGCGGCCTAGTCGTCCCCTTCGGCCCGTCGCGCCTCGTCCAGCCTGGCCTCGCCGCGCCCGCCCTCGGCCTCCCCGGTGCCTTCGCCTCCCTGGGCGTTGAGCGTCCCGCCCACCAGCCCCGTCATCGTCGCATCCCCGTACACCAGACGGCCGCCCGAGTGCCCCACCTGGTACCCGGCGGCGACGAGTCCGAGCGCGGCCACGGTGCCGACGACGCGGGCGGTCCGGCCGACAGTACCGCGCAGGAGCCCCGCAGCGCTCACCACCAGCACGGCGCCGGAGAAGAGCAGGAACCGCTCGGCGGCCTCCTCATGGGTCTCGACCGCCTGCTCGCCGAGCGTGTCCTCGACCTTTTCGCCCTGGCTCTCGCCGGTCTCGACCGCGGCCCAGGCGCTCAGCGTGAGACCGGCGGCCAATGCCACCGGGACGCCCCAGGCCTTGAGGGGCGCGGCGCCGCGGCGGATGGCCCAGAGGGCGCCCAGGGCCGCGACGGGCAGTAGAATCATGAGCACGATCGGGAAGTGGACGACCGCGGGGTGCAGCGGGGACGGCAACGACGGCAACATTGTAATGCTCCACGGAAAGGGGTCGGAGGCACGATAGGCCAGGGTGCCGGCCGGCACCATCCGGCATCCGTCGCAGGTGTCGCCGCCACCGTCACTTGAAGCGCATTCCGACATCCGCCGGAGGTGGGTCATGGACCAGGAGACCGGGCCGCGGCTCGAGCTGCCGCTCGCGGCCATGCTGCTCGCCATCGCCGCGGGCGGTGCGCTCGACCTGGCGCTCGACCGGCCGGCGCGCTGGCTCTCCTTTCATGTGATCTACGAGGTGGCGTTGGTGCTCGGCGCGGCGAGCGCGGCGGTC
>DASWAI010000087.1:0-11638 GCA_036391215.1 Gemmatimonadales bacterium | reverse complement strand
TGCCGGGCCCCGCCCGCCGCGCGGCGGGCGGCCGCCTCGAGACGGTGCCGGGCGAGGCGCTCCGGCCGGGCGCCCGCATCGCCGTGGGCGCGGGTGAGGAGCTGGCCGCCGACGGCGTTGTGGTCGAGGGCGGCGGGCAGGTCCGGATGGCCTTGCTCACCGGCGAGTCCGAGCCCGTCGTCGTCGCGCGCGGCGACCGGGTCGTCGCCGGCGCCGTGCTGCAGGACGGCGCGCTCACGGTCGAGGTCCGCGCCGTCGGCCGGGAAACCGTGCTCCAGCAGATGGCCGCCGGGCTCCAGCACTCGGCCGACTCGGGCCTCCGTCCCACCGCCGCCGACCGCATCGCCCCCTGGTTCACGGCCGCGACCCTGGTCGTGGCGGCGGTCACCTGCGCCCTGTGGCTCGGCTTGCGCGGGGTCGACACGGCGGTCGCGCGCACGGTGGCGGTGCTGGTGGTGGCGTGCCCCTGCGCCCTAGCGCTTTCCCAGCCGCTCGCCGCCGCCGCGGGGCTCGGGGCGGCCGCGCGGCGCGGACTCCTGTTCCGCTCGGCGCACGCGTTGCTCGACCTCGACGACGTCACCCTGGTCGCGCTCGACAAGACCGGCACCGTGACCGCGGGCGTGCCGGCGGTCACCGCCGCCGAGGACGCCACCCTCCGGGTGGCCGCAGGCCTCGAGCGCTACAGCACCCATCCCATCGCCCGCGCCATCGTGGCGGAGGCGATCCGCCGCGGCATCCCCCTGCCCCGCGGCACCGGCGTGCGCGAGGAGGCGGGCGTCGGCGTGACGGGCGTCGTGGACAGCCGGCTCTGGCGCCTGCGGCGCGGCGGGCCGGGCGAGGTGCTCCTCCTCGACGACGCGGGCTCGCCCGCGAGCATCCAGCTCGCCGACGCCGTCCGGCCCGACGCGGCCCAGACGATCGCCGCGCTCCGGGAACTCGGCCGGCGGGTCGTCCTGCTCACGGGCGACCATCCGGACGTGGCCCGCCGCATCGCGCGGACGGCGGGCGTAGACGAGGTCGTGGCCGGCGCGGAGCCTGCGGCGAAGGTTTCCGCGATCCGGGGCTTCCGGAGCGCGGGGCATCGGGTGCTGTTCGCGGGTGACGGCCTCAACGACGGACCCGCGCTCGCGGCCGCCGACGTCGGTGTCGCGATGGGCCACGGCGCGGCCAGCAGCGTGCTCGTCGCAGACGGGGTGATCGCCGGCGACGCGCTGGGCCCGCTCGTCGCGGGCTTCCAGGCGGCGCGGGCTTGCCGCGCCGCCATCCGCGCCAACCAGCGGCGCTCGCTCGCCTACAACGCGCTGGCGGTCACGGCAGCCGCTCTGGGATGGGTCAATCCCCTGGTGGCCGCGGTGCTCATGCCGCTGTCGAGCGGGATGGTGATATGGGGAGCGTCGCGGGTCGAGGCCCGCGTGCGCCGGAGGGAAGGATGAGAGCCGTACTGTTTCTCCTGCCCGTCGCCCTGGTTCTGGGCGGCGTCTTTGCGGGGCTGTTCCTCTACGCCGTGCGCCAGGGACAGTTCGACGATCTGGACGACCCGCCGGAGCGGATCCTGCGGGACTGACGCCCGCGGGGTCATGCGCCGAGACGTGACGGCTCGGGCAGCGGCACGGCGGGCGCGCCGCCCAGGGCGTGCACCGCGCGCGTTTCGTCGAACCAGATGTACTCGTCGAACTGGTGCGGCAGCGACGCGTGGAAGTAGTGGCTCTCGCGCTCGGTCTCCGGCCGGTACACGACGCCGATCGCGCGCTCGAGCCGGGGCCCGGTGAGCTCGACCCGCAGCTCCGGGCGGGCCGCATGGCGGAGCGGCAGACAGAACGCGGGCACCGCCGATAGCAGGCAGAGGTGCTCGTAGCTCTCGGGATGGGCCGGGCGGACGCGCATCACCTGCATGGGCTCGTCCCAGTCCGCCGCCGCCGCCACGGTCCCGTGATCCGTCCCGAACCCCACCAGATAGGCGGCGTCCCCGAACTCCCCCCGGCAGAGATGGCCCACGTTGAGCTCGCCCCGGAGCCCCATTTCGGTCGCGGCCGCGTCGCCCAGGTGGGAGTTGTGGGCCCATACCACCGCGCGTGCGTCCGGCCCCCGCGACTCCAGCAGCGAGCGGAGCGTCTCGAACATGTGCTGGTCGCGCAGGTTCCAGGTGTGCGACGATCCGAAGTAGAGCTCGCGGTAGTATCGCTCGGCGCTGGCGACGAGCCGCGCGTTCTGGACCGCGTCGAGAAACCGGTCCCCGTCCCGCGCGATGTAGTCGAGGCGGCGCTCCAGCAGCTCCTCGAGCGCCTTCAGGACTTCGGCCTCGCAGCCTGGATGGCTCCCGCCGTGCAGCTCGCGCCCGTACCAGGAGGGCTCGTCCTCCCACCGCGCCAGGCAGCCATAGCGCTGGCGCGCCAGCCGGGCGGCATCGGGGTCCACCTGGTCCAGATACGCCAGGACCACGCCGATGGACGTGTAGAGACTGTAGAGATCGAGGCCGAAGAACCCGACCCGCCGGGCCGGGTCCGGCATGGCGCGGTTGTGATCGTGGAGCCAGCCGGTGAACTCCTCCACCTCGCGGTTCCGCCACATCCAGCTCGGGAACCGGGCGAAGGCCTTGCCGATCATGGGGCGCCCGTCGGCGTCTCGCACGTACCGGTCGACCCGGGCGGCGTCCGGCCAGTCCGCCTCGACGGCGACGATCGTGAACCCCCGGCGGGTGACGAGCTCCTGCGTGATCCGCGCCCGCATCCGGTAGAACTCGGCGGTGCCGTGGGTCGCCTCGCCCAGCAGGACCACACGAGCGTCCCCCGCGCGCTCGAGGAAACCGCCCAAATCCGCGGTCTCGATCGCGTCCAGCGGCTCCGCGCATTCCCGGATCAGGCGGGCCTTGAGGCCCGGACGACTGCCGCGATCCGGGCCCACGCCGAAGAGCGCCGTCACAGCCGCACCGCCTCCGAGGGCGCGAGGTGCATGGCGAACCATTGCGCCGCCTGCTCGGCGGCCTGCTGGAGCGTGTCCCCCTCCTCGAAGAGGTGGGACGCCCCGGGGATGATCACCAGCCGCTTCACGCAGTGCATCCGGGCCAGGGCCGCCTGGTTCAGGCTGATCACCACGTCATCCAGCCCGCCCACGATCAGCAGTGTCGGCGCCCGCACGAGCGCGAGCGCCTCGCTCGCCAGATCAGGGCGGCCGCCCCGCGACACCACGGCCTTGATCCCCTGCGCCGGGTCGGCCGCCGCGACCAATGCCGCGGCGGCGCCGGTGCTCGCGCCGAAGTATCCCACCGGCAGTCCCGCGACATCGGGCTGTACGCGGAGCCAACCCGTGGCCAGTGTCAGCCGCTCGCCGAGCAGCTGGATGTCGAACACCTTGGTGCGGTCCGCCGCCTCGTGCGGCGTCAGAAGATCGAACAGCAACGTCGCGAAGCCGGCCGTCCGGAGCTGCGACGCGACCATGACATTGCGCGGGCTCAGGCGGCTGCTGCCGCTCCCGTGCGCGAAGACCACGAGCCCGCGCGGATGGGCGGGCCATGCAAGAGTGCCGGGCAGCCGCTTGGTCCCGATCGGAATCGAGATCTCGCGCTCCCCGGCAAGTAGCAACGTGTTCATTGCGAATCTCCTCCGGTGGGCTGCAGCGTGCCGGCCTCCGGCTCCGACGCGAGGGCGGCGAGCACCTCCCGGTCCAGGGTCGGTCTGAAATCCTCGTACGACGCACCCACCGCCATGAACGGTGTCGGGCAATCCAGGCAGACCACCCCCGCGGTCAGCCCTCGAAGGGCTTCGGCGTTCTCCGCTTCACAGACGGGGGCGGCGAAGTACACGGCTTGCGGCCGCTGGGCCTTTGCCGCCTCGATGGCCGCGCGAGCGGTGACCCCCGTCGCGAGGCCGTCGTCGACGATGACCACGGTCTTCCCGGCGAGCTCGAGCCTCGGCCGCGTCCCGCGATAACCTGTTTCCCGCCGCGCCACCTCCCGCTCCTGCTCGGTGACGGCCCGCCGGATGTAGTCCTCGGATACGCCGAATCGATCGGCGGTGTCACGATCGAGGTGCACCACGCCGGGCGCGACGGCCCCCATGCCGAACTCGGGGTGGCCGGGAAGCCCGATCTTGCGGCTGACCAGCACATCCAGCGGGGCCCCAAGTGCCCGCGCGACCTCGGCGGCGACGATCACGCCGCCCCGCGGCAGCCCCACCACGACCAAGTCGGGGCCCCGTAGCGACATCAGCTCCCGCGCCAGGCGACGTCCCGCGTCCTGCCGGTCCCGGAACAGCATCGCCGCCCCCCTTCCTGATGTCTCAACGTAGCGCGGCGTGCCTGAAGGGGTCGTGAAGAAGATCGTAGGACTCTCACGGCGATCGGGTACATTTTGGGCCGGAGTCGATGGTCGAAACCACGGAAGAGGAGAGTCCGGCATGGCCGAGAGCGTAGAGACCGCGTATCTGACCGAGGTGGTGCGGCTGCTCCGGCAGTACAAGCAGCTGGCCGAGCGGGCGGTAGAGCAGGCGGGCCCCGGCGCGGTGTTCCGGGCGACCGACGCGGAGGCCAACACCATCGCGGTGCTGCTCAAGCACCTGGCGGGCAACATGCGCTCCCGCTGGACCGACTTCCTCACGACGGACGGCGAGAAGCCGGACCGGAACCGCGACGCCGAGTTCGAGCTGGAGCACGGGACCACGCTGGACGACGTGATGGCCTGGTGGGAAGACGGGTGGCGCCGCACGTTCGCCGCTCTGGAGGCCCTTGGCCCCGGCGACCTGCTCCGCGAGGTGCACATCGGGGGGAAGCCGCTGTCCGTGCTGCAGGCGATCGAGCGCCAGCTCGCGCACTACGCCTACCACGTGGGGCAGATCGTGCTCCTCGCCAAGCAGGCGCGCGGCGCGGAGTGGGAGACCCTGAGCGTACCGCGGCGCCGCGGGGCCTGACCGGCGAGCCTGCTCCGACGGGCCGAGTTCCTTATCTTCCGGCGTCGCCCCAGCTGGAGGCCCGGTGCAGCAGGTCAAGGGTGCGGTGCTCAAGTCGCGTATCGCGTTCGTCGAAGAGCACTTCGGGAAGGACGCCGTGCAGCGGGTGCTGGCGAGCCTGCCCGCGGACGACCAGCGGCCGCTCCGACTGCTGTTCACCTCGAACTGGTATCCGTTCGAGCTGGGCAAGCGGCTCGACGACGCGATCGTGCGGGTCCTGGGCCAGGGCCGTCCCGACTTCTTCGAGCGGCTCGGCGCGGCCTCGGCCGAGAAGAACCTGACCTCCCTCCACGCGGGGTATCTCACTCCCGGCGACCCTCAGGCGTTCCTGGCCAAAGCGCCGCAGATCTACTCGGTGTACTACGAGAGCGGGCGGCGGGAGTACACGCCGACGGCAGCGAACACCGGCGTGCTCACCACCCACGACGCCGAAACCTTCAGTGCCCCCGACTGCCTGACCGTCGTCGGCTGGTACCGGAAGGCGCTGGAGATGTGCGGGGCGAAGAACGTGAGCGTGATGGAGCAGGAGTGCCGGGCGAAGGGAGGGGCGGTGTGCCGGTACGCGGTGAGGTGGGAGTGAGAAGTACGAGGTAAGAGGTGAGAAGGGGGCTCCGGCGAACGGCGGGCCCCCTCATTCCTTCCCCCCTTTTACCTCTCACCTCTTACCTCTTACCTCGTCACGGCGACAGCCGCTCGATCCGCCAGCCCCCGGCCTCGCGCTGGTATCGGACCCGGTCGTGCAGCCGACTCTCGCGCCCCTGCCAGAACTCGAGCGCGTCCGGCTTGAGGAGGTAGCCGCCCCAGTGGGGCGGCGTCGGCACCTCGTCGCCGGGGTGGCGCGCCGCCACTTCGCGCAGCCGTGCCTCGAGCGTCTCCCGGCCCGCCAGCACCGTGCTCTGGTGTGAGGTCCACGCGCCGAGCCGGCTTTCCCGGGGCCGGGTGCGGAAATAGGCCTCCGTCTCCTCGCGCGACACGCGGCCGACGGTTCCGGTGATCCGCACCTGGCGCTCCAGCTCGCCCCAGAAAAACACCAGGGCCGCGTGCGGGTTCGCCTCCAGCTCCTGCCCCTTCCGGCTCCGATAGTCGGTGAAGAACGTGAAGCCCCGCTCGTCGGCCGCCTTGAGCAGCACCATGCGCGCCGACGGGACGCCGGCCGGCGTCGCCGTCGCGAGCGTCATGGCGTTCGGCTCGGGCAGCTCGGCGCGGCGGGCGTCATCGAACCACTTGTGGAACTGCACCAGCGGATCGGGATCCACGTCCCGCTCGTCGAGGCGGGCGCGCGCGTACTCGCGGCGCAGATGGGCAATCGACATGAGCCGGCTCGCTGCTTACGGGATGAGGTGCAACTCCGTCTGCCGACGGTAGGCCCAGCGCGGCACTCCGTCCGGCCCCATCACCATGTCTTCCTCCTGCGCCATCCGCACGGGCTGCCCGTCCCACTCGGGCACCATCGTGGTCGCCTGCAGCTCGACCGAGAACCACTGATCGGCGATGACCCGGTGGTCGCCCCGGCCGGGTACCCCCTCCTGGTGGTCCCACAGCCCGATCAGCGGCCCCGCTCCGTGGCCGTTGAGTCCGATCGGATGCGAGTAGATCGTCCCCTCGATCCCCTCGGCCGTCATGCGCGCCCGGGCCGCCGCCAGGACCGCGTTCCCGGTCCGCCCCGGACGGATCTCCTCCATCATGATGTCCTGCATCCGGTTCGAGCGGGCGAGCGCACGCGACAGCCCGGCGGGCGCGGCGGTCTCGCCCTCGCGCAGCACGTACGCGAGATGCTGAACATCGGTGTTGAGGCGGAGCGCGGTGATGCCGACATCGCAGTGGAGCAGGTCGCCCCGCTGGATCACGGGGTCGTCGCCCAGCTGCTCCTCGCCGGCGCCACGGCGCTGCACGTCCACCGACGGCTGGAACCAGGTGCCGAGCCCGAGGTCGTTCACCCGTTGGCGGAAGAACCAGACCAGGTCGCTGGTGCGCGTGGTCCCCGGCTGCACCACCGCGCCGGAGAACATCGTGTCGATGACGGCCCAGGTGAGAGCCGCGAGGTCGTGGTAGAACCGCTGCTCGTCGGGCACGCGCGCGGCGATCAGGTCCACGGGGAGGCCCTCCGCGTGCTTGAACCGGCGCGACCACCGGGGCCCCAGCGCCTCGCGCATTGCATCGTATTCGCCGGCGCTCAACCCGTCGGCGAAGGCGAACGTGCGGGATACGTCGATGCCGATCACCCTGGGATTGCGCTCTTCCACGACCTCCTTGAGCAGCTGCCACTGCTCGTCCCCCCAAAGCTCCGCCTGGCGGCCCCCGACCGCCGCGCTCACCTTCTTGGCGGACCGCACCGCCTCATAGAGCCCGCCCTGCGACGTCCCGCCCAGCGCGATGCGCTCAACCCCGTGGCCCCGGCCGCGATCGAAGAACACGTAGATCGTGCGGCGCCGTGCGGCGAACGTGGTCGGCGAGACGAGCGCCGGGAATACCGGGTCTTCGTTGTACTCCCGCATCGGCACGACCCACATGTCGATGCCGTATTTCCGCATCAGGGCGGGGAGGATGCTGTCGAGCCGCTCCGCCAGCCAGGCCTGCTGCCGCCGGGCCTGCTCCCGGAGCGTGCCGAAGGGACGAGCGGGCTCCGGCTGCGCCTGCGCGGCCAGGCCGCCCGCGCAGACCGCGAGGAGGACCGCCGGCGCGAGTGCTACCCGCGCCGCGCGGGAACCGCGGATTGTGAATGGCATGAGAAAAGGATAGCGCGCCAGCCGCGGGACGGACAGGAGTCAGGCCTCGCCCCCGCCAACGCCCTTCTGCGCTTGGGCCGCGGACCCGAACACGAGTCCGCTGTCGCCTCGGGCCTCCAGGATCGCCCGCTGCAGCTCCCCGATTTCCTGATCGGTGCGCCCGGCCGCGCGGAGCCGGCGGTACGTCTGGATCTGCCGGACCGCCATCTTGAGCGTGCCGAGCGCGAGCGTGGCGCAGCGCTCCCGGAATCCGACGATGTCGCGGCCCAGCAGGTCGAGCATCGTCTCGTAGGGAAACTCGGCGACCTCGTCGAGCGTCGGATGCGTCTTGTTGACCCGGTCCGCGAGGATCGAGGCGGCGGCCTGGCTGATGGTGCAGCCCTCCCCCTCGAACCGCACCGCCTCCACCCGGCCCTCCGCGTCCGCCTTCACGTGCATCGTCACCAGGTCCCCGCAGCCGGGGTTCCCGCCGGGCATGGTGGCGTCGGCGCCCTCGAGCGTCCCCTTATGGCGGGGACGCTGAAAGTGGTCCACGAGGAATGCGATCCGGGTTTCGCGATCGGGCATGGAGGAAGGATAACCGCCGTCGGCTCGACCGGGCGGCCCCTCGCTGGCAGAAACGTCAGGGGTTCGCTCCGCTCGAGCCGCAACGATCGAGCCGACGGCTTCTGCTTAGGGCTTCTCGATCGGCAGCCGCACCGCATTACCCCACTCGGTCCACGATCCGTCGTAGTTCCGCACCCGCCCGAAGCCGAGCAGGTACGTGAGCGCGAACCAGGTGTGCGACGACCGCTCGCCGATCCGGCAGTACACGATCGTGTCCCCGTCCCGGGTGAGCCCGTTCTCCTGCTCGTAGATGGTGCGCAGCTCGCCCGCGGGGCGGAAGGTATGGGTCTCCGGGTTGACGGCGCGGCCCCACGGGATGCTTCGGGCGCCCGGGATGTGACCGCCGCGGAGCGCACCCTCGCTCGGATATTCCGGCATGTGAAGGCGCTCGCCCCGGTACTCCTCGGGGCTCCTGACGTCCACCAGGGACCGGCGTTGGCGAACGTGCTCCAGCACTTCGTCCCGGAAGGCCCGGATGCCCGCGTCGTCGCGCTCGCCCACCACGATGTTACCCTCGGGGTAGCGGGCCGCCTCCGTCGTGAGCTGTCGCCCCTCCTCCGCCCACCGCTGGCGGCCGCCGTCCATCACCCTGAGGTTGCCCAGGCCGAACAGACGGAGCACCCAGAAGCTGTACGTCGCCCACCAGTTGTTCTTGTCGCCGTAGAACACGATCGTCGTGTCCCGGCTGATGCCCTTCGACCGCAGCAGCGCCTGCAGCCGCTCGCGGCCCACGTAGTCCCGGAGCAGCGGGTCGTTGAGGTCCGCCACCCAGTCGATCTTCACCGCGCCGGGCACGTGCCCGGTCTCGTAGAGCAACACGTCCTCGTCCGACTCGACCAGCCGGACTTTGGGGTCGTCCAGGTGGTCGGCGACCCACTCCGTGGAAACCAGCACTTCCGGATGCGCGTACCCCCGCTCCTCTATGGGGGCTACCGCCGGAAGCGATCGCTCCTGCGCCATGTCCTGTCCTCCCGATGGGTGTGCGGCGCGGTCCTCCCGCGGTGCGCCGCGCCGTCCCCAAATTGCGAGTCTTTCAGTCGGAATGTCAAGCGACCGCGTCGGCCGCGACCGCCCCGGTGGCTCCCGCGCCCGCCCCCGCGCAGATTACGGCGCCCGGTCCACCCCATCCTTCCAGGAGTCTGCATGCGCCGCGTTTTCCCTCCGGTGCTCGTCCCGTTGGCCGCCGCCACCCTCCTCGCCGCCGCGCCCGGCGGCCCGCTCCCCGGCTTCACGGCGGAGTCCGCGCGCGCGGAACGCGAGTGGGAGAGCCGGTTCCGCGCCGTGCCCAGCCCCGACAGCCTGCGGGCCTACACCCGGCTGCTCTCGGCCCGGCCGCACCACGTCGGCTCGCCCTATGACAAGGCCAACGCCGAGTGGCTGCGCGCGCGGCTCGCATCGTGGGGCTGGGACGCCAGGCTGGAGCGGTTCGACGTGCTCTTCCCCACGCCGCGGACCCGGCTGGTCGAGCTGGTGGCGCCCACGCGCTTCCGGGCGAAGCTGGAGGAGCCGGCGGTCCCGGGCGATCCGACGAGCGCCCAGCGCGCGGAGCAGCTCCCCACCTACAACGCCTACTCGGCGGACGGCGATGTCACGGCACCGCTGGTCTACGTGAACTACGGCGTGCCCGCGGACTACGACCGGCTCGAGCGGCTCGGCGTGTCGGTGAGGGGTGCGATCGTGATTGCCCGCTACGGCGGGTCCTGGCGCGGCATCAAGCCGAAGGTCGCGGCGGAGCACGGCGCCCTCGGCTGTCTCATTTACTCCGATCCCAAGGACGACGGCTACTGGGTGACCGACGTGTTCCCCGGCGGTCCGGCGCGCCCCCGCGACGGGGTCCAGCGCGGCAGCGTCGAGGACATGCCGACCTACACCGGAGACCCGCTCACGCCGGGCATCGGGTCGGTGCCGGGCGCCCCGCGCCTCCCGCTCGACTCGGTGAAGGTGCTCAGCCGGATCCCCGTCCTCCCCCTCTCCTACGGCGACGCCGAGCCGCTTCTGGGCGCGCTCAGGGGACCCCTCGCCCCGGCGGAATGGCGGGGCGCCCTCCCGCTCACCTACCACGTCGGCGCGGGTCCGGCGCGCGTGCACCTCGTCGTGAAGTCGAACTGGGACATCAAGCCGATCTACGACGTGATCGCCCGGATCGCGGGCACGGAGGCGCCGGACGAGTGGGTCGTGCGAGGCAACCACTACGACGCCTGGGTGAACGGCGCGGTGGATCCGATCTCGGGGCAGGTGTCGCTGCTCGAGGAGGCACGCGGGCTGGGCGAGCTGCTCAAGCAGGGATGGAAGCCCCGCCGCACCATCGTCTACGCCGCCTGGGACGGCGAGGAGCCGGGGCTCCTCGGCTCCACCGAATGGGTCGAGACCCACGCGGAGGAGCTGGAGCGTCACGCGGTGGCGTACCTCAACAGCGACGTGAGCATCCGCGGGTTCCTCGGCGCGGGCGGCTCCCAGTCGCTGGAGGCGTTCATCAACGACGTCGCCCGGGACATCACCGATCCCGAGACCGGCCTCTCGGTATGGAAGCGCGCCCAGCTGCACGCGATCGGCCGGGGCACCGCCGACGAGCGGCGCGAGGCGCGGGAGCGCGGCGATCTCCGGATCGACCCGCTCGGCTCCGGCTCCGACTACACGCCGTTCCTGCAGCACGCCGGCATCGCCTCGCTCAATCTCGCCTTCCAGGACGATGCGGTTGCGCCGTCCGGGTACGCGGGCGTCTACCACTCGATCTACGACGACTTCACCTGGGCGACGCACTTCGGCGACACGTCGTTCGTGTACGGGCGGGCCCTGGCCCAGCTGATGGGCACGGCGGTGATGCGGCTCGCGAGCGCGGAGGTCGTGCCGTACGAGTTCGGCGGCCTGGCCGACAACGTGGGCAAGTACGCCGGCGAGGTGAAGAAGCTGCTCGCGGACCGGCAGGACCAGGCGCGGGAGCGGAACCGGGAGCTGGCGGAGGGCGTTTACGCCGCCATCAACGACCCGCGGGCCCCGGAGGCGCCGCCGCCGGCCGCGGACCAGCCGCCCTTCCTCAACTTCGCCCCCCTCGACAACGGCGTCGCCGCCCTGGACCGAAGCGCCAAGCGCTACGACGGGCTGCTCGAGCAGGTGACCCGCGTGGGCTGGGCCGGCGGCGCAGCCCCCGCCCCGGCCGCCCTTGCCGGCTTGAACGAGAAGCTCCTCCGGACCGAGCGCACCCTGACCCTGCCCGATGGTCTGCCGGGGCGGCCCTGGTTCCGGCACCAGATCTACGCACCGGGCTTCTACACCGGCTACGGGGTGAAGACGCTGCCCGGCGTGCGGGAGGCGATCGAGCAGGGCCGCTGGGACGAGGCGAACCAACAGATCGGGCGGCTGGGCGGC
>DASWAI010000086.1:0-3160 GCA_036391215.1 Gemmatimonadales bacterium | reverse complement strand
GCAACCCGAGAGCGCTGAAGGCGCCCAGCTGCCCGCCGGTGGGCGACACCGCTTGGGTGGTGTCGGCGCCGCTCAGATACGGGTCCAGCATGTCGGGCGGGTACCCGGCCGCCTGCAGGCGCGCCCGGATCTGATCGGGCGAGAGGCCCGAGTCGGCGATCCGCTGGCGCAGCTGCGCCACGAGGTCGGGACGGGTGGCGAGCAGAGTCTCGATCTGCTGCGGGGTCAGATTTGTCCCGGGCGGGAGACCCGGAATCTGGGCGCCGGCGGGGGAGGCGATGAGGACCAAGGCGAACGCGAGCGACCACCACGGCAGCCGTGGCGTCGGACCCGACCGGAGGGGAGTCATGAGGGCGGGAAACTGCACCGGCAAGTGACTCCGCGTCAAGGGCTTGCACCCGCCGAGACGGCCTGCCAGAAAGCCAGCGTTCGTTCCGCGATCGCCTCGTCGGTGTAGTGGGCCAGGACCCGGCGCCGCGCTTCCGCGCCCAGCGCGCGCCGGCCTTCCGGATCGCGCGCGAAATCCTGCAACACCAGGGCGAGCTGATCCACTCCCTCTTCGGGGACGACGCGGCCGGCCTCTCCCACCACCTCGGGCAGCGCGCCGGACGCCGTGACGACGACGGGGAGGCCATGCGACATGGCCTCGAGCGCCGTGCGCCCGCGCGTCTCGACCCACTGTGGTGTGGTGCGCGAGGGCAGGGCGGCGCAGTCGAGCGCCGGCCACAGCTCCGCAAGCCGGGCGCGGGACAGCGCCCCGTGCCAGGTGACCCGCGCCGCGATGCCGAGCTTTTCCGCCAGGGCCTCCAGCTCTTCCTGCGCCGGGCCCGCGCCCGCGACGTGAATCGTCCAGGGCTCGGACAGGCGCACGCAGGCGCGGAACAGGAGATCCAGGCCGCGCTCCGGCACCAGGCGCCCGACGAACCCGATCGCGAGCCCCGGGCGGGTAGCGGGCTCCGCGATGAGCGGGGGCGCCACCCCCGTCTGCGGCAGAACCAGCGCCGGGACCTGCCGCCCGTCGCTCAGGAGGCCGGCGGCAAGCCGATTCCCGCCGATGACTCCGGCCGCCCGCCGCAGCACCCGATCCCGCCGGAGCCGGGCCAGGAGCGGCAACGGAGGGGGCAGGCTCTCCGAGGAGAAGAGCGTGACCCGGAACCCGAGCCGGCTCGCCGACCGGACGACCGCCGCCGCGACCGGGCTCGACGGCGGCTCCTCCAGCTGCACCACGTCGGGCCGGAACTCGGCCAGGGCCCGCTTGAGCCCGGCGGACTCCCAGGCGAGGTCCGGCTCCGTCCCCCGGACCGGGACGGGGAAGATGCGAACGCCGCCGTCGTTGCCGAATTCCGTGGCGCTGGGCGCGTGGCCGGGTCCCGGGCGCCACGAAGCCGGGACGACGGCCCCGATCGTGCAGCCGAGGCCGGCGAGAGCGTGCAGCTTGCCCCGGGTGGCCGCATCCGCGTACAGGCGGGAGACGATGAGGGCTCTCACCGGCGGCCGCGGCTCACTGGTTGACAGCCATCAGGAATCCTGGTCAACTTGGCGGTTCCATAATATGCGCATCCTTCATCTCGCGAAGTACTACTGGCCGCGATCCGGCGGGATGGAGCGCGTCGTGCAGGGGCTGGCCGAGGGCGCCGCCGCCCTCGGCCACGAGGTGGAGGTCGTCGCGGTCGAGACCCCTCTGGGGTCCGCGCGCGAGTCCGGGCGCCAGCGCTCGGCGGTGACCCGGGCATTCTCCTTCGGGGCGCTCGGCTCGCAGGAGATCGCGCCGGGCTACATCGCGGCCGCGTGGAAGCGCGCCGACATCATCCACGTCCACCATCCCCATCCCCTGGCCGACGTCGCCTGCCTGCTCCGCGCGCGGCGGACCCCGGTCGTCGTCACCCAGCACGCCGACGCGCGCCGCGGAATCTACCGCCCATCCGCCCGGCTCGTTCTCCGGCGGGCGCGGGCGGTCGTCGTGCCGAGTCGGGCGCACCTCGCGCTGTCCACCGAGCTGACCGGTTTCGAGGCCAAAGTGGAGGTGATCCCGTTCGGGATCGACGAGCGGCGCTGGATGTTCGTCCCCCCGCCGCCGCCCGATGCCTCGCCCAAGGCGATCTTCATCGGCCGGCTCGTGCCCTTCAAGGGCGTGGACATCCTCCTTCGCGCGCTGGAGCGGGTGCCGGACCTTCGGCTCGAGGTCGTCGGGTCCGGTCCGGAGCTGCCTCGCCTCCGCACGCTGGCCCAGGCCCTCGCGGTGAGCGACCGGGTCCGGTGGTGGGGCGAGTATCCGGACGACGACCTCCCGCGCCGCATGGCGGACGCCGATTTCCTGGTGCTGCCGTCGGTGACGGTGGAGGAGATGTTCGGCCTCGTCGTGCTCGAGGCGATGGCGGCCGGGCGGCCGGTGATCACGACGGCCCTCCCCAGCGCCGTGCGCGAGGTGAACGTGCCGGGCACGACGGGGCTCGAGGTCCCCCTCCGGGACGTCGGGGCGCTGGCCCAGGCGCTCCGGACGCTGGCCCACGATCCCGAGCTGCGGCGGCGGCTCGGTCAGGCGGGCCAGCGGCGGGTGGTGGAGCAGTTCACCCAGGCGGCGATGGCGGAGCGCCACGTGGCGCTGTATCAGCGGATTCTCGACGAGGAGGCGGGCTGAGGCCGCGCCGCGCGGCGGGCTTGTCCGACTCGTTGGGCGCTATGTTTTGGCGACAGCCGGGCCCTTAGCTCAGGTGGTTAGAGCAGCGGACTCATAATCCGTCGGTCCCAGGTTCGAATCCTGGAGGGCCCATACGCGAAACGCCCCTCTTGCGAGGGGCGTCCGCTATGCTCTGTGTGCTCCGGGAGCTCAGTCCTGGTCCTGCATCCGCTTGCGGTGCCGCCGCAGCTGGAACCCGCCCATCCCCGCCAGGCCCGAGGCAAGCAGTGCCATCGAAGCCGGCTCCGGAGTCGTGGTCGACGGCGGATCGCCGCCGCCGATGGTCCCACCCGTGCCGCCGGTGCCACCCGTGCCGCCGACGTCACCGGTCGTGCCACCGGTGCCACCGGTGCCACCGGTGCCACCCGTGCCGCCCGTGCCGCGGCCATCGGGATGGCGCCACGCGGCCGGTGCCTGCAGCCCGTCGCTCCACGCGGTCACGGCCGTGAACGGCAGCAGGGGCGTGCGGAGCACGAAGAACCC
>DASWAI010000085.1:0-1702 GCA_036391215.1 Gemmatimonadales bacterium | reverse complement strand
GGGTGCCCCGGCCCCTCATCGTGGTGGTGCGCGAGTCGGTGATGGCGGCGCCGCTCGCGGTGGCGGGCGTGAAGCCCGCCGCGGTCCGCGCGGCCGGCGGCCCGGTCGTCAGGGACCTGCTCTCGCTGGGGGCGACACTCGACGTGAAGGAGATCGTCACCTCGCGGCAGACCGCACCCAACACCATCGGCATCCTGCCGGGCACCGATCCGAAGCTCCGGAGCGAGTACGTCCTCTTCTCCGCGCACATGGATCACATCGGCCTCACGCCGGGCCAGCCGGACAGCATCAACAACGGCGCGGACGACGACGCCTCGGGCACGACGGCGGTGATGGAGCTGGCGGAGGCGTTCAGCCGGCCCGACGCGCGGCCCCGGCGCTCGCTCATCTTCCTCACGGTGAGCGGCGAGGAGAAGGGCCTGTGGGGCAGCCGCTACTTCTCCGAGCATCCGGTGGTGCCGCTCAAGGACGTGGTGGCGGACATCAACATCGACATGATCGGCCGCAACTGGCCCGACACCATCGTCGCCATCGGGAAGGAGCACTCGGACCTGGGCGCCACGCTCAACCGGGTGAACGCCGCGCACCCCGAGCTGGGCATGACCGCGATCGACGACCGGTGGCCGGAGGAGCGGTTCTACTTCCGGTCCGATCACTACAACTTCGCCCGCAAGGGCGTCCCCATCCTCTTCTTCTTCAACGGCGTCCACGAGGACTACCACCGGCCCTCGGACTCGCCCGACAAGATCGAGCCGGAGAAGGAGGCCCGGATCATCCGGCTGATCTTCTATCTGGGCGAGGACATCGCGAGCGCGGCGGAGCGGCCGAAGTGGAAGCCGGCGAGCTACAAGGAGATCGTGGAGCAGTAGCGGTCAGCGGGTCGGCGGGCGGGCCCGCGACGTACGTCGTGCCGGTGCGCGACTGTCCCGGCAGGGCCAGCGTGAGTCCCGGCAGGACGAAGGTATGGGCGTCGTCCTCGGGGTTGAGCAGCGTGAGCCGGAGCGTGTCGCCCGCCATCACCGTGACCGTGCCCGGCACGAAGGCGTAGACCTCCTTCCCGGCGAGCACGCCGCCCGGGGCGAAGTCCTGCTTGAGAAATGGGCAGATCGCCTGCATCTCCTTCGTGAGGAGCGGGACGGCGGTGATGACGACGGCGCGGGTGCGGGGGACATAGGACGGCGCCGGCTGGCAGGCGGCGGCCAGGGCAACGACGACGGCGAGCAGGGCACGGGAGCACCGAGGCATGAACGCGGATCCGCGGTCGGATGACTGCGTGAACACTGAACCGTGCTTACTCTTCAGCCCATGCCCGATTCCCTCTCCGACTTCGAGGCGTTCCGCGCCCGGATGAACGACGCGATCCTGGGCGCCGGCAACCTCACGATCAACCGCTTCTTCGCGCTGGACCACCGGGCCTACGAGCCCGGCGTGCTCGGCACCAAGATCAAGGAGATGCTCGGCCTGGTCTCCTCGCTCGTGCTCCGCTGCGACGACTGCATCACCTACCACATCCTTCGCTGCGCCGAAGAGGGCGTGACCGACGAGGAGTTCCAGGAGCTGTTCGCGGTGGGGCTGGTGGTGGGCGGGAGCATCGTGATTCCCCATCTGCGGCGGGCGATGGCGAGGCTGGAGGAGGTAAGAAGCAGGCAGTGAGCAGTGAGAAGTGAGAAGTGAGAAGGGGTTCCTCGCGTCCCGGGGCGCC
>DASWAI010000084.1:0-39958 GCA_036391215.1 Gemmatimonadales bacterium | reverse complement strand
GCCCGCCGCTGGGCCACCGCCCCCCGCACCGCGACGAAGATCGTGTCGTCTCCCGCGATGGTCCCCACGATCTCGGGCCAAGCCAGCCGGTCCATCGCCACCGCGACCCGGTTCGCCTCGCCCGGCGCGGTGCGGACCACGACCAACGTATCGCCCGCGCTGTCGCACGAGAGCACGCCCTCCGCGATCCGCTGCTCGTCCGGGTCGGTGACCACCCGCGGACTCGGCGGCGGACGGCGATAGGCGCCGTCCATCTTGACCAGCCGGAGCGCCGCGATGTCCCGGCTCACCGAGGACTGCGTCACCTCCCAGCCGTCCGCCGCAAGCATGTCCGCCAGCTCCTCCTGCGTCCGCACCGCTCGAGTGCTGATCAGCTCCAGGATGCGCAGATGCCGCCGCTTCCGGTCGGCCGTCACCGCCCGCGCCTCCCTGGACCCGCGAGCCGCGCCATCGCGGCGTCGAACCGCCGCCGCTCGCGCTCAGCCCACCGGCGGGCGCGCCGGAGCCGGGCGCGCACCGCGGGAAGGCCGAGATTCCCGAGGTTGCCGGTGGCGCGACGGCGCGCCAGAAGGCCGGCCCGCGAGGGCTCGGGTAGCGGCTCGCCCCGGCGAACCGCCTCGGCCACCTCGCGGTACGCGAGGCGGAAGGCCCGCCCGCGCTCCACTCGCCGCATCACCTCGTCGGTCGCCAGCGTGCCGCCCGCGAGCGCCGCCGCCGCCCGCCGCCGGTCCACGCCGAGCCGGGGCACGGCATGGGCCAACATGGCGAGCATCTCCCGCGTCCGGTCCAGGCCGCGGAAGAGCGGCTCCTTGAGCAGCTGGAAGTCCCGGTGGTAGCCACTCGGCAGCTTGCCTTTGAGATGGAGCACGGCGGCGAGGTCTCCCTCCACGAGCGCCGCGCGCGCGCGGGTCAGCTCGAAGAGGTCGGGGTTCCGCTTGTGCGGCATGATGCTGGAGCCGGTCGCGAGCCTCGGCGGCACGACGATAAAGCCGAACTCCTCGCCGCTCAGGAGCACGACGTCCTGCGCCAGCTTTCCCGTCTCGTGGCCCAGCTGCGTGCACCAGAACAGCACCGCGGCCTCGAGCTTCCCCCGGCCGTTCTGCACCGCGCTGACGGCGTGCTCGGGGCCGGCGAAGCCGAGTGCCCGGGCCGCGACCTCGCGCCGGAGCGGCAGCGGCACGCCGTACCCCGCCGCGCTGCCAAGCGGCGAGCGATCCACGGCCGCCCACACCGCGGGCAGCGCCTCGGCGGTATCGAGGAGCCCCTCGGCAAAGGCGAGCGCCCAGAGCCCGGCCGATGAAGGCATCGCACGACGCTGGTGGGTGTAGCCGGGCCAGAGCGCGGTCCGGTGCCGGGCGGCGAACGCGAGCAGCGCCTCGGCAAGCGCGAGCGCCTCGTCGTGGAGCGACAGCAGCGCGTCCTTGAGATAGAGACGGAGGTCGCAGGCGACCTGGTCGTTCCGGGAGCGGCCGGTGTGAAGCCGCTCGCCCACGCCCGGGAGGCGGCGGGTGAGCCAGTCCTCGACCGCCGAGTGGACGTCCTCGTGCGCCGGCCCGATCCGGAGGCGGCCCCGCTCGACGGCAACGAGGGCGGCCCGGAGCCCCGCCCGGAGCCGCCGGTGCTCCGCGCCAGAGAGCAGCCGCGCGGCGCGCAGGCCCTCGACGTGCCCGAGGCTCCCCAGCACGTCCCAGCGGAGGAGCCTTGCGTCCCAGTGCGGGTCGTCGCCCACGGTGTAGGCGAGCATGCGCCGGTCGAGTCCCGGCGCGGCGGTCCACAGCGTGCGCGCGCGCGCCCTCATGCGCCGCCCAGGTAGGCCCGCGCGAGCTCCGCGTAGAACCCGCGGGCCGCGGTGACCTCGGGGAGATCCACGTACTCGTCCGCCGTATGGGAGCGGCGGCTGGTGCCGGGGCCGCACTTGATGGCGTCCACGTGGCGCAGGAACACCCAGTCGGAGCAGGTGGGACTGCCGAACGTGGCGGCCTCCGGCCGGGCCCGGAGCGCCGCGCCGAGGACGCGGGATCCGGGCGGCGTCTCGCACGGCACCAGGCGGCGCGAGGTCACCACCACCCGCGACGCGAGCGAGTCCCGGAGCCGGTCCGCGATCTCGTCGTGGGTCCAGGCGGGTGTGCTCCGCACGTCGAGCACGGCCTTGGCGACGGGCGGGGTCACGTTCCGACTCACGCCGGCCTCGAGCATCGTGGGCGTGGCGGTGGTGACGCCCAGCGTCGGGTGGGGGCGGTCCTCGAAGAGACGGGGCAGCCGGAGGAGGTCCTGCGCCAGGACCGTGACCGCGTTGGTGAACCCGCCGTCGGTGGCCGCGTAGCCGGCATGGCGCTGGTCTCCCTCGGCGATCAGGTCGACCATCATGAGCCCGCGCTGGGCGATCGCGATGTCCAGGTTGGTGGGCTCTCCGACCACCGCCGCGTCCACCTGCCCGATCCGCCCGACCGCCTGTTCCATGGTGGTGTTCTTGGTCTCCTCGCCGTAGCCCAGCACGACCAGAAGCCGACCGGCGTCCATCCGCCCGCGCTCCATCACGTCGCGCGCCGCGAAGAGCATCGCCGCGACCGAGGCCTTGGCGTCGCCCGAGCCCCGGCCGTAGAGCCGGGCGCCCTCGGTCGCCGGAACGAAAGGGTCGCGGGTCCAGCCGGCCCCGGGGGGGACCGTGTCCAGGTGCGAGACGAAGGCGAGCGTCTGGCCGGCGGCGAAGCCCTTCACCTCCACCCGGACCGATGTCTCGTCCCGCTCGACGTCGAGCCCCCACGAGCGCGCCGTCTGCTCCACGAACCCCGCGATCGTCTCTTCGCTACCGCTCACCGACGGAATGCCCACCAGCTCCGCGAGCAGCTCGATCTCACCCGGCAAGGTCCACTCCCAGGTACGTCGCCTTCTCCTTCCGGGCCACGATCATGGTCCCGCACCCCGCGCCGGTGAACACCTCCAGCAGGAGGGCGTCGGGCGCGCGGCCGTCGATGATATGGGTGCGCTCCACGCCGCTGGTGGCGGCGCGGATGCAGGCCTCGACCTTGGGGCGCATGCCGCCGGCCAGCGCGCCGCTCGCCATGAGACCGGCGAGGTCGTCCGGATCCGCGAACGTCACGAGGGTGGTCGGGTCGTTCCGGTCGCGCAGCACGCCCGGCGCGCCGGTCAGGAAGATGAGCTTCTGCGCCCGGAGTGCCACGGCCAGCGATTCGGCCACCGTGTCGGCGTTGACGTTGTAGACCCCGCCGTCCTCGTCGCCCGCCAGGCTCGCGACCACGGGCATGAACCGCGCCTCCATCAGCGTGGCCAGCACGCGCGGGTCCACCCGGTCGATGTCGCCGACGTGGCCGTAGTCCACCTGGACCGTCCGGCCGTCGTCGTCCACGACCGACACCGGCGGCCGGCGGTGCGCCGTGAGCAGGTCGGCATCGATCCCCGAGAGGCCGACGGCCTGCACCTTGTGCTCGCGCAGCGCGGCGAGCAGGTCCACGTTGAGCTGGCCGGCGTACACCATCTTGGCCACCTCCAGCGCCGCGTCGTCCGTGACCCGCCGCCCGGCCACCATCCTCGGCTCCTGGCCCAGCCGCCGGCTGAGCGCGGTCGCCTGGGGCCCGCCGCCGTGTACCACTACGAGACGGATGCTGAGCGACGAGAGGAGCGACAGCTGGCCGGCGACGTGGTCGCGCACGTCCGGGTCGCTCAGCACCTCGCCGCCGAGCTTCACGACGAAGACGTGGTCGCGGTAGGCGCGGACGTAGCGGAGCGCGCCCTTCAGCCCCGCAATGCCTTTCGTGGTGTCGATGGACATCTCGTCTCCGATTTACCCGGTCTTCCCGATCAGCTCGAGCAGCAGCGCCCGCTGCACGTGCAGCCGGTTCTCGGCCTGGTCCACCACGACCGAGTTGGGGCCCTCGAGCACCGCGTCGTCGATCTCCACGTTCCTTCGCACCGGCAGGCAGTGCATCACGATCCCCTTCCGGCCGCGGGTGGACCGCACCCGCTGCTCGGTGACCCGCCAGTCGCGGAGCGGCGCCCGGAGCTCGTGCTCCTCCTCCGGCCGGCCGAACAGCTTGACCGACCCCCAGGACTTGGCGTAGACCGCGTCGGCCCCCACCAGCGCCTCGTCCGGGTCGTTGATGATGTGGACGAACTCGCCGCCCCGCTCCTGCGCGATGCGCCGGATGAGCGCCGTGTCGTCCGGGTCCAGCTCGTAGCCGTCGGGCCGGGCGATCACGATCTCCATGCCGAGTGAGGCCGCCGCGATCGCGGCGCTGGCCGGCACCGCGGTGGGCAGCGCCTTGGGGTGCCAGGCCCAGGCGAGCACGAAGCGCTTGCCCTCGGTTTCGCCCAGCTTCTCCTTCAGCGTGAGCGCGTCCGCCAGGCCCTGGCACGGATGCCGCCGGGTGGACTCGAGGTTGATCACCGGCTTCTCGCAGTACCGGGCGAAGTTCCGGATCACGTCGTCCCGCCGGGCCACGGCCCACTCGGCCCCGCGGGGAAACGCGCGCACGGCCAGCGCGTCAGCGTAGCGCCCGAGGACGCGCGCGGCGTCGATGATGTGCTCGACGGTGGACCCGTCCATCACCGCGCCCGGCTCGGTCTCCAGGCTCCAGCTCCCCTTCCCCGGCTCCAGCACCACGGCGTGGCCGCCGTGCAGGAACATCGCGGTCTCGAAGCTGGTGCGGGTGCGGAGGCTCGGGTCCATGAAGACCATCGCCAGCACTTTCCGCTCGAGCCCGCCGGCGATCTCTCCCCGCTTGATCCGGGCCGCCAGCGCCAGCAGTCCGGCGAGCGCGTCCGCGCTCCAGTCCTCCATCGCGAGGAAGTCGCGCTTGGTCACTCCAGCACCTCCCGGAGCGCGCCGAGGAGGAGGTCCGCCTCGCGGCGGCTGAACGACAGGGGCGGCATCAGCCGCAGGACCTCGGGATCACTGGCCGTGCCCGTGAGCACGCGACGCTCGAACAGCGCCCGCTGGACCGGCACGGCCGGCCGGCCCAGCCTGAGCCCCACGAGGAGCCCGCGGCCCGTCACGGCCGGAATGCCCAGCGCGAGCGCACCGGCCCGGATGTAGTCGCCTACCTCGATGGCGTTGGCGATCAGATTCTCCCGCTCGATCACGTCGAGCGTGGCCAGCGCGGCGGCGCAGGGCACGGGTCCGCCGCCGAAGGTGCTGCCGAGGTCGCCCACCGCGAGCCGGTCGCCGATCGCCGGCGTCGTCATCACCGCGCCGATGGGGAGCCCGGAGGCGAGCCCCTTGGCGAGCGTGAGGACGTCGGGCACG
Source organism: Gemmatimonadales bacterium (assembly GCA_036391215.1). GTDB lineage: Bacteria > Gemmatimonadota > Gemmatimonadetes > Gemmatimonadales > GWC2-71-9 > DASQPE01. Next base: position 34,695 of record DASWAI010000084.1, on the reverse strand, counting down.
ACGCCGCACGCTTCCGCCGCGGTGAACGCCCCGCACCGGCCGACGCCGCACTGCACTTCGTCGAACACCAGCAGCGCGCCGCGGGCGTCGCAGAGCCGCCGGGCCGCGCGCAGGAATTCGACGCTCAGGTCGCGCGCGCCGGCCAGCCCCTGCACCGGCTCCATGACCGCCGCGGCGATCGTCTCGTCCACGGCCGCGTCCAGCGCGGCCACGTCGTCCACCGGGACCTTGCGCGACAGGGGCACGCCGGCGCGCCGGGCCCCTTCCTCGTACTTGGCGCCGTCGGTGATCGCGAGGGTCGCGGCCGTCCGGCCGTGCCACCCGCCGCGCAGCGACACGATCATCTGCCGGCCGGTGTGCCGCCGGGCGATGGCGAGGGCGTTCTCGTTCGCTTCCGCGCCCGAGTTGCAGAAGAACACCCGCGCGAGCGGGTCGGGACAGAGCGCGGCCAGACGGTCCGCCAGCCGCTCCCGGTTGGGGTGCGGGACGGCGGTGGAATAGAAGAGCAGCGTCGCCGCCTGCTGCCCGATGGCCTGGACCACGTGCGGGTGGCAATGCCCGGTCGAGGCGACCGCGTGCCCGCCGTAGGCGTCGAGCCACTCCCGGCCGTCCTCGTCGAAGAGCCACGAGCCCCGCCCCGATACCGGCCGCACCGGCATCTGGGCGTACACGGGAAGGAGGTGGGGCGACGGCCCCACCGACTCGCTGTTCAACATGGGTAGATCCCTCCTCCCGAGAGCCCTTCGGTCTCCGGAATGCCCAGTGCGAGATTCATCGCTTGGATCGCCTGGCCGCCGGCCCCCTTCACCAGATTGTCGATGACCACCATCACCTGCACTTCGCGACCGTCACCGTCCGCTGCCGCGTGCAGCAGGGCGTAGTTGGTCCCCACGACGTGGGTGAGCTCCGGGGGCCGGTCGAGCACCCGCACGAACGGTCGGCCTTCGAACGCCAGCCGGTACAGCTCGGTGACCGACGCCGTCCCGTCGGGCAGCGCCCCGGGCGCGAGCCACGCGTGCAGGGTGAGATGGATGCCCCGAACGAACGGTCCCGAGTGCGTCATCAGCCGCGCCGCGGCGTCGGGCCGGCCGGTCCACTCCCGCCAGCGCAGCAGCACCTCCGCCTCGTGCCGGTGGCTCAGCACCGAGTAGGCGAAGAGGTTGTGCGCCCGCATGGGATGGTGCGTGGTGGGCTTCGGGTGCACGCCCGCCCCGCTCGATCCCGTCACCGCGAAGAGCGCGGGCGCCGCGTCCAGCCGCAGCCGCGCCAGCGGATACAGGGCGAGCTGCGCCGCGGTGGCGAAGCAGCCCGGCGCCGCGATCGCGCGGGCCCCCCGCAACCGCTCGCCCCGCACGTCGGCCAGCCCGTACACGAACCGGGGCACGAGCGCCGGCGCCGCGTGCGGGCCGTAGTAGCGCTCGTAGAGGCGAAGGTCCTCGACCCGGAAGTCCGCGGCGAGGTCCACCACCAGCCCGGGCCCCGCATCCAGGACCTCCCCCGCGACGGCGGACGATTCGCCGTGCTCCAGGGACAGGAAGACGACGTCCTGCCCCCGCGCCGCCTCGCCCGCCGACTGCCCCGAGAACCGGGCGTCGGTGAGGCCGGCCAGCGCCGGATGGGTGTCGGCGATGGGCTTCCCCGCCTGGCTCCGGCTGGTCGCCGTGCACTCGGTCACCCGCGGATGCTGGAGCAGCAGGCGAAGCAACTCGCCGCCGACGTACCCGCCGGCGCCGACGACGGCGACCTTCACGCGACGGTTGCGGCGGGGGTCGCCGTGAGGGGAGCGCGCCCCTCCGCGCCAGCCGACAGCGCTTCGGGGCGCACCCCCCTCGGGCCGACCCCCGCCGCTGCCTGCGCCCAGCTCGTCAGCGCCTCGCGCACCCGGGCCACCAGCCCGGCCGCGTCCCGCCGCGCATTGTGCGCCGGGAGCCCGAGTTCGGCCGTGATGTAGACGTTGCCCACCTCGTTGTCCGTGGCCGGGCCGGTGATCGCGGTGATCGGCAGCCCGTACTCCCGCTGCATCAGCTCGGCGGCGCCCCAGCAGGCGACCGGGTCGGGCGCCGCCATCACCCAGGCCGCGCCGACCCCGGTGAGCTCGGCGTCGCGCAGGATGTCCTGCACGCCGTACTCGCCCAGGATCCCGTCGCCCAGCTCGGCCACGATGACGTCGGGCTTGGCCTGCGCCAGCCGGTTGAAGATCCCCTTGGCCGTGGTGACCGTGACCCCCGCGTGCGTGCTGGCGATCCCCACGTCGTTGAAGGTGAGCGCCGCCACGGCGCCGGCGTCCTGCATGGACAGCGCGTCCCGCATGAGCGAGACGCCGGTGAGCTTGGCCGCGGCCACGCGGAGCCCCGAGCGCGCGAGCCCCCGCACCAGCTCGGTCGCGGCCACCGTCTTCCCGGCGTTCATGCAGGTGCCGGCGACGTAGACCACGGGAATGGCGCTCTCCAGCCGCTCGGCCGGAGGTACGGCCAGGTCCTTGATGTGCGCGGGCCGGCCGATCCTGTCGCCCAGCTCGGGGAAGGTGAGGATCGCGCCCAGCACCTCGGCCTTGAACGGGGGACCGATCTCGGGGTTGACCGACGTGCAGCGGCCGAGGATCCCGCCGAGGTTCAGCACCTCGATCGTGTCGCCCACGGCGATGGTCGGGGGCACGACCCCGGCGTAGCCCCGTAGCGCGCGGCGGGTGCCGAGCGTCCCGGCCAGCACGTCGCCGGCGCGGAGCGACACCATCCGCCCGCCGGTATCCTCGATCGTGTTGTACGTGGCCTTGTCGTCCAGAATTCGGACGGCGAGCACGTACCCCTCGGCCGCGATGATCTGGTCGCCCACAATCACCTCCGCGCCGAGATGCGCGTTGCGCGTGGACGATGAGATCCGGTCCAGCTTCACCCGCGTGGTTACGACCATTCGGGGCTCCTCCATTCGGCGAATCGCACGCCAGCAAGAAACCGCAAACCACAGAGGCACGGAGCCACGGAGGTAAACCACAGAGTGATCAACTGGGTGCCTCTGTGCCTCTGTGGTTCGCAGTTGCAGCTGTGGTGATCTCTTTCAGCTTTGGGGCTCATTTGCTGCTCGCCCGCGCTGCGAGCAGCGAGGGAATCGCGGCGATCCGGGCGTAGGCGCGGGCCTCGTCGCCGGTCCAGAGCCGGTTCTCCTCGCCGTAGGTGGCGACGCTCCGGTCCATCATCGAGTGCGGGCTGCGGGTCCCCACGACCTGGAACCGGCCGGGCGCGAGCCGCACCCGGGTCTCGCCGGTCACCCGCGCCTGCGAGCTGGTGATCAGCGCCTCGATGTCGCGCAGCGCCGGGTCGAAGTACTGGCCCTCGTGCAGGCGGTCGCCGTAGAAGCGGCCAAGCTGGTCCTTCCAGTAGCTCTGCCACCGCGTGAGCACCAGCTTCTCCAGCTCCCGGTGCGCCGCGATGAGCACCAGCGCGGCGCCGGCCTCGAACCCGATCCGGCCCTTTATGCCGAGCGCCGTCTCGCCCACGTGGATGCCCCGGCCGAAGCCGTAGGCCTCGGCCAGCTGGTTGAGCCGCTCCACCAGCGCCGGGCCGTCGAGCGCGGCGCCGTCGAGCGTCACGGGCACGCCGCGGGTCCAGCCGAGCACGATCTCCCGCGCCGCCGGCGCGCCGCCGGGCGGCTCGAGCAGCTCGTCCGGCGGGCCGGCCCAGGTGTCGTGGGTCCAGCCCCCGCCCCAGGTCGTGCCCCAGAGGCCCCGGTTTATGGAATAGGCGCCGGCCTTCTCCGGCACCGGCAGGCCGCGCGCCTTCAGGTACGCCACCGCCTGCTCGCGGGTGACGCCCAGGTCGCGGATGGGCGTGACGATCTCGAGCTCGGGCGCGAGGACGCGGAGGGCGACGTCGAAGCGGATCTGGTCGTTGCCGGCCCCGGTGGAGCCGTGCGCCACCGCCGTGGCGCCGATGGCCCGCGCCGTCTCCACCACCGAGAGCGTCTGCTGCGTCCGCTCGGCGGAGACGCTCAGGGGATAGACCTCGCCCCGGAGGATGTTGCCCTGGATCAGGAACCGGACGAAGCGATCGAAGACGGCGGCGCGGGCGTCCACCTCATGGTGCTCGGCGGCACCCACCGCGCGCGCCTGGGCGGCGATCGCGACGCGTTCGGCGGCGCTCGCGCCGCCGGTGTTCACGTAGACGGTGTGCACCGTCCACCCGTCCTCGGCGAGCCGGGGGACGCAGAAGCTGGTGTCGAGGCCGCCCGAGAAGGCGAGGGCGAGTGGGCCGCGCGTTCGCATAATGCATTATTATGCAATCTTGCGTGCGCGGATGCAAGCGCGCGGGGCCTCCGCGCGCCGGGGCACCTCCGTCCGGGCGCTACCAGCGCTCCGCGAGCGCTGCGATCACGTCGCCCAGATGCGCCACGTCCTCGAGATCCACCACCTCCGCGGGGGAGTGGGCGTAGCGGAGCGGCCAGCCGATCGGAACGTCCGGCACGCCCCAGGGTCCGAAGACCGAGCCGTCGTTCCCGCCGTTGGTGGCGCCGGTCTGGAGCGGGATCCCCCGGCCGCGCGCCAGAGCCACGACCGAGTCCACCAGCGCCGGCGGCGTGACCGAGCTCTGGTCCAGCGCCCGGACCACCGGGCCGTGGCCGATCGGCGCCACCGCGAAGGCCTGCGGCTCGAGCGGGGAATCGGCGGACACGAACGTGTCGATTGCGTGCACCCGCCGCGTCCGCGTCCCCAGCGCGGCGGCCGCCGCTTCCGCGCCCTCGAGCCCGATCTCCTCCCGCACGCTGAAGAGGAACACGACCTCGTGCCGGAGGCGGGCCGGATCGAGGTGCCGGAGCGCCAGCAGCAGCGCGGTGCAGCCCACCCGGTCGTCCATCGCGCGCCCGCTGGCCCGGGTGCCCGCGAGCCGGGTGTAGTGCTTGGGCATCGTCACGCCCTGGCCCACCTCGACCCCCAGCGCCTCGGTGGCCGCGCGGGACGTGGTCCCGACATCCACCCGGAACGGCCCGGGCATGCGGCGCGGGCTCGCGGGCGCCGAGTCGCGGGGGGTGAACACGCCCGGCACCGGGCCGGCCTCGGTATGCACCAGCGCGGGCTCCGCCTCGAACAGCGAGGGAAAGAACCCGCCGCGCCGGGTGAGGTCGAGCGAGCCGTCGTCCCGGATGCCGCTCACCAGGAAGCCGATCTCGTCCATGTGGGCGACGAAGACGACCACCGGATCGCCCTTGCCCGCGCGGACCCAGAGGTTGCCGGCGGTGTCGGTCTCCGCCCGGGCCCAGGGGGGGAGCAGCCGCTCCACTGTCGCGCGCACCGGGCCCTCCCTGCCGGAGACCCCGTAACTCTCGATCAGCGGCGCGAGCACCGCCTGGGCTTCCGCGATGCGCGCGGGCTCCTGGGCGGCGAGCGGGCCGGCCAGGGCGAGCCCGAGCAGGGCGATGACGGGGCATGTCATTGGCCGGCCTCCCCACGGAGCCAGTCCGCGATCGTCGCGCTGGTCTGCTCCACCTCGCCGAGGGAAACGGTCTCGACCGCCGTGCCGGGGTACTTCGTGCCGACCTCCCAGCCATGGACCCGGCCGAGGGCCGCGCGCGGGCCCGCCGGAAGCGTGGCGGCCTCGATGGCGGCGACGCCCGCGGAGTCGTCCGCGATCCAGGTCTCGTCGAACGGACCCCGGGTGGTCGCGACCGTGAGCAGGCCCCGCGCCTCGAGCTGCTGCTCCACCACGAACGCGACCACCGTCGTGCCCGGCGCCGGCGCCGGTGCCGTCCCCCGGCCCGCCGTCATCCGCCGGACCGCTGCCAGCAGCGCCGCGCACGCCGCCCGCCGCCCGGCCATCGGGGCCGCCAGCCGGTCGCTGCCGTAGCGGTGCGGTCGCTTGGCGAGCGCCACCGGGCTCAGCACGCCGACGCCGAGTGCCGCCACTCCGCGGGCGCTGGCCGCGCCGATATCGACGAACCCGTCGTCCGACGTGAACGGCTCGTTCGGAATGGATGCGCGCCCACGGGTGAGGTGGATGGACCGGATGGCGACCACGCCCGGGACCGCGCCGCGCCTCCCGAACACCGTCACCCGCTGCCCCTCGAGCTGCTGGTCGAAGAGCGGGCCCGGAACCCGCAGCCTCACCGGCGAGCGGTGCAGCGTGAGCCACCCGTCGGGCCGCACCTGGCCCACGGCGTAGCCGGTCTCGTCCACGGGGCAGGCGGCGAGCCTGCGGGGCGCGCCGCTCCCGAGCGCGAGCACCGCGTCTCCCGCGCGGTCGCGCTCGGAGCCCGGGAGCAGGGTGAGCAGGGTGTCCACCATCCGCTGCTCGTAGCCGGTCACGGCCGTCATGCCGGCGAGGCGAACGGCGAGATCGGCGGCCGTGGCGCCCGCGGTCTGCGCGGGCAGGGCCTTCGCCGGGCCGGCGGCGAGGAGCGACAGGGCGAGCCGGACCTTCCAGCGGCTGACCATAGGTGATCGGCGTCCGTTGCGGGTGCGGGTAAGGAAGACGACGGGCGGCGCCGGCGCACCGGGCCGCCCGTCGCACGGGTGGGCTCCGTCTAGCCGGTCACTTCGTGCTCGACGGGAACACCGGTATCGAGATCGTGGATGTAGATGGCTGTTCCCCAACCGCCGGGGGACTGGGTCACGACGTCGCGCAGAAGGCTCATCGCCTCGTCGATGGTCGGCGTGAACGCGTATTCCACCGCGCGCGGCGCGGGCTCGCCCTCCCGGATCTCGGGAAGATAAGCGGCGAGAAAGCGATCAACGAGGAAGGGACTGAGTGGAAGTTGCTGGGACCTGGGCAAGGCGTGACGGCGCTGGATTTCCGAGAGGAGCCGCTCGGCCAGGTGGAGCCGCTCCTGCTCAATGGCTGCAGGCAACATCACATAGATCCTCATCGTGTGGCGCCGGCCCGGGCGGCACTGCTGACCGGCAGGTGGGAGATCGCCGACGGGGTCCCGAGTCCGTCGTGGCGAGCAGACGAACCTACCAATGCGCCCGCGGGCGACCATCGGGTAGAGAAGAAACCCCGAAGAATTCGGGACGTCCCGGCTCCATGGCGTTGGTCTGAGGCGGCCCGCGCCGCTGTGCAGAGATTCGCTTCGCCTTCAGCGTTTCTTCACCCGGAGGGGCCTAGGATGGGCCGCACGGCCATGAACATCCGGCCGCGCGAACGAGCAGGCGCTCCGGAAGCTGGCCGACAACGACGGCGAGATTCCCGCCGAACTGCTGGATTGAAGGGAGAGGCCACAATGACCCCGTACGTGGGACCCATCGAGACCCTGACGCTCAAGAACGGGAACTTCCGTCAGGTCGTGTTCACCGGCAAGCATGCCCAGCTGGTGCTGATGTGCCTTCAGCCGGGCGAGGACATCGGCAACGAGATCCACACGAAGGTCGACCAGTTCTTCCGCATCGAAGAGGGCGCCGCCCGATTCGTGTTCAACGAGAAGGAAGAGCACGTGGTGCACGCCGGCGACGCGGTGGTGGTGCCGGCCGGCACCTTCCACAACGTGATCAACGCCTCGCCGACCAAGCCGCTGCGGCTGTATACGCTGTACGCTCCGCCCCAGCATCCGGACGGCACGGTCCAGAAGACGAGGGGCGCAGCCAAGGCCACGGAACACCACCCTGCTACCGTGTGAGGATGTACGGGCGGGCCCACCGCGCCGGTGCGGCGGAGGTCGAAGGGCGTGCAGTGGGTCGGCACCGATGACGAGCAAGCACTTGAGTAACGTAAGCCGTTGTCCTGCCTTCCCTCCGCGGCGGCCCGCCCTGCTGTCGGGATCTGGCGGTCTCGATTACTTTGTCGCACTATCGATCACGTTGCAGGTCGACACTCATGTCGGACGATCACACGGGTGACAGCCCCCGAGGAGGTTTCCAGGTCATGATAGCGCGTGGGTGGGTCGTTTCGGGTGCCCTCTTGTGTACGGTCGCCGCCGGGGCGGCCGCACAATCGCCGGGCACGTTCGAGATCGGCGGGTTCGGCAGGGCCAACTTCTTCGCGGATACCCTCAGCCTCGATCGCCACCTGGGTGGCGGCGGCTGGCTGGCGTTCTTCCCCGTCCGGAACCTCGCGATCGAAGCGGAAGCGGCATACACCAAGACCCGGATCATCGCCACCAGCACCGACGTGTCCAACATCCCGCTCCGCGGGCGGCTCACCTACAACATTCCGCTGGGCGACAACGCCAGCTCCTTCCAGATCGGCGGCGGCTACGTCCGGGACATGTACCGGACGGGCCAGCACTTCAACGACGACGGCGTCACCGGCCTGGCCGGCTTCCGGTTCGGGGTGTCGCCCAACGTCGGGATCCGGACGAGCGTCACGCTCGACTACGTGCCGTCGCCGCAGGCGTCCCGCGCGGACCACTACGTGAACTGGGGTATTCAGGTGGGCCTCGGGCTCATGCTGGGCAACAAGTACGACAGCGACCACGACGGCGTGAAGGACAACGCCGACAAGTGCCCCAACACGCCGCGGGGAGAGCCGGTGGATGCGGACGGCTGCTCGGCGAGCCAGCGGGACACCGACGGCGACGGCGTCAAGGACAACGCCGACAAGTGCCCGAACACGCCGGCGGGCGAGAAGGTGGACGCCAACGGCTGCTCCGCGAGCCAGCTGGACGCGGACGCCGACGGCGTGCCCGACGCCTCCGACCGGTGCCCGAACACGCCGCGGGGCGAGGCGGTGGACGCGAGCGGCTGCTCCGACAGCCAGAAGGACGACGACCGCGACGGCGTCGCCAACAGCAAGGACAAGTGCCCGAACACACCGGCAGGCGAGGCGGTCGACGCCAACGGCTGCTCCGAGAGCCAGCGGGATGCGGACGGCGACGGCGTGCCTGACGTGCGGGACAAGTGCCCCAACACGCCGGCGGGCGAGGCCGTGGACGCCAACGGCTGCTCCGACAGCCAGCGGGACGACGACGCGGACGGCGTGCCCAACAGCCGGGATAAGTGCCCGAACACGCCGAACGGCCAGGTCGTGGATGAGAACGGCTGCCCGGTGCTGTTCGAGGGCACCAAGAAGTCGGTGATCCTGAAGGGCGTCAACTTCGAGATCAACAAGGCCGTGCTGACGGACGAGTCGAAGCTGATTCTGAAGGACGTCGCCACGTCGCTGGCGGCCCGGCCGGATGTGCGGGTGGAGGTACAGGGCCACACGGACATCAGCGGCGGCCGCCCGTTGAACATGCGGTTGTCGCAGGCCCGGGCAAAGGCGGTCGAGAGCTTCCTGGAGGAGAACGGCGTGTCGCCGGCGCAGCTGACGGCGAAGGGCTACGGCCCGGACAAGCCGATCGCCACCAACAAGACCGCGGCCGGACGGGCGCAGAACCGGCGCGTCGAGCTGGTCCGGCTGAACTAGCCGGCGGCGCCTCGCACCGGACGCAAACGAGAAAGCCGGCGGGCGAAAAGCCCGCCGGCTTTCTCGCGTGCGGCCGGGAGAGCGACAATCCGGGCCCTGCCTCAGGCCGACGCCGCTCCCCCAGTCAAGTACTCCTGCCGGTACATCCGGATGAGCTCGAAGAAGTACGAGATCGCCAGCGGGCCGATCAGGAGGCCGAGAATCCCGAAATAATTCAGGCCGGCCATCGCGCCGATCACGGTCACGAACGGGTGGATGCTGGCGTACCGCCGGAACACCCATGGGCGGATCACGTTGTCCACCTGGCCCACGACGAAGAGTCCCCACGCCGTGAGGGCGATGGCCCAGCCGTACCGGTGCTCGAGCGCCAGCGCCGCCACGCCCGGCACCCAGATGAGGCCGCTGCCCACGATCGGCAGGATGGACGCGATCATCGTGACCACGCCCCAGAACACCCCGTTGGGCAGCCCCGTGACCCCGAAGCCGAGCGCCACCAGCACGCCCTGCGCGAACGCGTTGAGCCCGGTGCCGATGAGGGTGGAGGTGGTGACGTCCTTGAACCGCTGGCGCAGCGCTTCAGCGTTGGTGGCCGAAAACGGGATGAACGGCTGCATGAGCCGCCAGATGTCTCCGGCAGACACGAGCAGATAGTACAAGCCGAAGAAGGCGATGGTGAGCTGGAGCAGCAGCCGGGTGGCCGTGCCCACGACGCCCAGCAGGCTGGACCCCACGAACGTGGCGATGCGGGAGCCGATCTCCTCGAGCTGCTGGCCCACGTCGTATCCGGCGATGTTGAGCTCGCGCAGCCGGGCGAGCAGCGGGCTCTGGATGGCCCCGCGGGTCAGCTCCTGCGCCTCGCCGGCCAGGAGGCCGATGAGCGACGCGCCGGGCACGACGATGAGCACCAGCGCCAGGATGAGGGTGAGGCCCGCCGCGAGCTTCGGGGAGATCCAGCGGGAGAGCCAGCGGTGGACCGGCGCGAAGACGATGTAGAGGACCGGGGCGCCGACCAGGCCCGTGGTGAACGGCCACAACGCCACCACCAGGCCGACCCCGAGCACCAGGATGAGCCAGGCCGCGCGCTGCTGCTTGCTGTCGAGAAAAGCCATCGCGAATCTTACGGAGCCCCTCGACCCGCCGCCAGCCGGAGCCCGCGCTAGATTTGGTGCATGACCCATCCCACAGGGCTGAGCCGCGCCTGGATCGAGCGGCTGGTCGAGTCCAACATCCTCGGCATCACGGTCGAGCAGGACGGCACCATCGTCGAGGCCAACGACGCGTTCCTCGGCATGCTGGGCTACACCCGCGACGACCTCGTCGCGGGGCGGCTCCGCTCGCGCGACCTGACGCCGCCGGAGTACGCCGACCTGGACGCCCGGGCCCTGGACGACATGCTGCGCCACGGCGGCTACGCCCCGCTCGAGAAGGAGGTCCTGCGGAAGGACGGCTCGCGGGTCGCCGTGCTGGTCGGCGCGGCCGCGCTGAGCCGCGCGCCGCTCACCAGCGTGGCGTTCGTGCTCGACCTCACCGAACGGAAAGCGCTCGAGGCCCGCGGCCGCCGGGCGCAGCGCATGGAGTCGATCATCCGGCTCGCCGGCGGGATCGCGCACGACTTCAACAACCAGCTCACGGCCATCCTGGGCTCGGCCGAGCTGCTGCTCGAGAACCGCGCGCTCGATCCCGAGGGCCGCGCCGACGTGGAGCAGATCCGCAAGGCGGCCAATCGCGCCGCGCAGCTCGCCCGGCAGCTGCTCGCGTTCAGCCGCCGGCAGGCCTCGCAGCCCCGGGTGCTCGACCTGAACGCCGTGCTCGACGAGATCCGCCCGATCCTCCGGCACCTCGTCGGCGAGCGCATCGAAGTGGTGACCGACCTCGACCCCGCCGGCGCGCCCGCGCTCGCGGACCTGGCGCAGCTGGAGCAGACCATCGTGGACGCCGCCCTCCACGCCCGGGACCGCATGCCCGACGGCGGCCGCCTCACGCTCGCGACACGCTCCGTGCGGGTGACGGGCGCCGGCGGCCCGCCCGCCCTCCCGCCGGGCCGCTATACCGCGCTCACGGTCCGGGATTCCGGCCCTCCGCTCGGAGCGATGGCGGCGGACCCGCTCTTCGAGCCCCGGCAGAGCGGCGCGTACGCCGAAGTCCGGAACGAGCCGGACGGCGGTGCGGCGCTCACGCTGTACCTGCCCGCCGTCGAGCCCACCACCCGGGAAGGCGCGCCGCCACCGCCCCCGGAAGCGCCCGCGGGGGAGACGATCCTGCTGGTGGAGGACGAGGAGCAGGTGCGGAGGCTGGCGCGCCGGGTGCTCGAGCGCGCGGGGTTCGTGGTGGTCGAAGCCGGGGACGCCGAGGCCGCCCTGCAGCGCGCCAACCGCCATCCCGGCACCATCCATCTGCTGGTGGTGGACATGATGCTGCCGGGCCTGAGCGGCCGCGAGCTCGCGGCCCAGCTCGCCATCCACCGCCCAGCGGTCAAGGTGCTCTACATCTCGGGCACGGCCGACGACGCCATCGGCCGGCACCAGGTGCTGGCCCCGGGCACCGAATTTCTGCAGAAGCCGTTCGCGCTCGACCAGCTCGTCCGCAAGGTCCGCAAGGTGCTCGATTCACCCTCGCGGCCATGAAACCCCGCGGCACGCCGCCTCGTAGGCCCGTCAGCTACCCGTGACCATCCGTGCTTTTCGCTCCAGAGGAGGCGTCGTGTACCCACGGCTCTTCGGCCGGCTCGCGCTGGCCGGCATGCTCGCGGCCGGCGCGGCCGCCGCAGTCCAGGCCCAGCGGCCCGTGCCCACGCCCGTCACCCGCGAGCCGCCGATCGACATCCCCTTCCGGAAGTTCGTGCTCAAGAACGGCCTCACGCTCATCGTCCACGAGGACCACAAGGCGCCGATCGTGGCCGTGAACGTCTGGTACCACGTGGGGTCGAAGAACGAGCGACCCGGCCGGACCGGCTTCGCCCATCTGTTCGAGCACCTGATGTTCCAGGGGACCGAAGACTACAAGGGCGAGTTCTTCACGCCCTTCGAGCAGGTGGGCGTCACCGACCAGAACGGGACCACCAACAACGACCGGACCAACTACTTCGAGAACGTCCCGACCAACGCCCTCGACATCGCGCTCTGGATGGAGTCCGATCGCATGGGCCACCTGCTCGGCGCGATCGACCAGCCCCGGCTCGACGAGCAGCGCGGCGTCGTCCAGAACGAGAAGCGGGAAGGGGAGAACGAGCCGTACGGCAAGGTGTGGGACTTCCTCACGCCGAGGCTGTACCCGGCCAACCACCCGTACTCCTGGACCGTCATCGGGTCCATGGACGACCTGAACGCCGCCAAGCTCGACGACGTGAAGGAATGGTTCCACACGTACTACGGCGCGGCGAACGCCGTGATCGTGATCGCCGGCGACATCGCGCCCGAGGTCGCCCGGGACAAGGTCGACCACTACTTCGGCGACATTCCCTCCGGGCCGCCGGTCGCGCGCCAGGCGACCTGGATCGCGAAGCGCACCGGCCACGAGCGCGGGATCATGGAGGACCGGGTGCCGCAGGCCCGGCTCTACCGGGCCTGGAACGTCCCCGGCTGGGGGACCGCCGACGCGACCTACCTCAATCTCCTGAGCGACGTGCTCGCCTCCGGCAAGACCTCGCGCCTGTACAAGCGGCTGGTCTACGACGACCAGATCGCGACCAACGTCACCGCCTACATCGAGGCCCGCGAGATCGGCGGCCTGTTCGTGGTCGAGGCGACGGCGCGTCCAGGCGACGATCTCAGGAGCGTCGAGCGGGCCGTGGACGAGGAGCTGGCGCGCTTCCTCCGCTCCGGGCCGACGCCGGCCGAGCTGGCGAGGGTGAAGACCGAGTACCGGGCCCGGTTCATCCGCGGGATCGAGCGGATCGGCGGGTTCGGCGGCAAATCGGACGTGCTGGCGCAAGGCGAGGTGTTCGCCGGGCGACCCGATGCGTACCAGACCACGCTGGCGCGCGTCGCCGCCGCGACACCCGCCGATCTGCTCGGCGCCGCCAAGCGCTGGCTCAGCGACGGCGACTACACCCTCGAAGTCCGCCCGTTCCCCCAGTACCAGACCGCAGCGACGGGCGCGGACCGCTCCAAGCTGCCCGAGCCAGGCCCTCCAGTCACCGCGACCTTCCCCGCCGTCGAGCGAGCCACGCTCTCCAACGGCCTCAAGGTCGTGCTCGCGGCCCGGCCGGCGATCCCGCAGGTCCGGCTCGACCTGGTCTTCGACGCCGGCTTCGCCGCGGACCAGTCCGGGCTCCCGGGCACCGCCAACATGGCCTTCGCGATGCTCGACGAAGGAACGACGACGCGGACCTCGCTCGAGATCAGCGAGACGCTCCAGCGCCTCGGAGCCAATCTCGGCACCTTCTCCCGCCTCGACTACTCGACCGTCTCGCTCGAGGCGCTGAAGGAGAACCTCGACCCGTCCCTCGCGCTGTTCGCCGACGTGGTCCTTCACCCGTCCTTCCCGCCCGCCGACTTCGACCGGCTGAAGAAGCAGCAGCTGGCCGCCATCGAGCGGGAGAAGGCCGAGCCCGTCTCGATGGCCTTCCGGGTCCTGCCGGGCCTGCTCTACGGGCCGGGCCACGCCTACGCCGTGCCCTGGACCGGCACGGGGACGGAGGAGTCGGCCTCCCGGATCACCCGGAGCGACGTCGAGGCGTTCCACGATACCTGGTTCAAGCCCAACCACGCGACGCTCATCGTCACCGGCGCCACGACCATGGCGGAGATCCGGCCCAAGCTGGAGCGGCTGTTCGCCGGCTGGAAGCCGGGCGACATCCCCGCCAAGAACGTCGCGGCGGTTGCGCTCCCCCAGAAGCCGACCGTGTATCTGATCGACCGCCCCGGCGCGCTCCAGAGCGTCATTCTCGCGGGAGACCTGGCGCCGCCCAAGAACAACCCGAACGAGCCTGCCATCGAGACGATGAACACCATCCTGGGCGGTGAGTTCGGCTCGCGGATCAACCTCAACCTGCGGGAGGACAAGCACTGGTCCTACGGCGCGTTCAGCTTCGTCCGGGACGCGCGCGGCCAGCGGCCGTTCGTCGCCTACGCGCCGGTGCAGACCGACGAGACCAAGGAGTCGATCGTCGAGCTGGAGAAGGAGCTGCGCGGCATCCTCAAGGACCGTCCGGTCGAGCCCGCCGAGCTGGCAAAGGCCAAGTCGGCGCTCACGCTGAGCCTGCCGGGCGAGTGGGAGACCATGGCGGCGGTGGCCGGCACGCTCCGGAGCATCGTCACCTACGGGCTGGACGACCGGTACTACGACACCTATCCGGCCAAGGTGCGCGCGCTCACGCTCGACCGGATCCCCGCAGCCGCGGCGGAGGTCGTGCACCCCGACCAGCTGGTCTGGGTCATCGTGGGCGACCTGGCGAAGATCGAGGCGGGGGTGCGGGAGCTGAACCTGGGCGAGGTGAAGGTGATCCCGGCGAGCTGAACTGCGGTGAGACGTGAGTAGTGAGAAGTAAGAAGCGAGAAGGGGGCTCCCGGACATCACCGGAGCCCCCTTCTCACTGCTCACTTCTTCTCACTTCTTACTTCTTGGTGCTGTCCTTCGCGGCCGGCTTGGCCATCGTGTGCTTGGCGACCTTGGCGTGCTTCTTGGCGTGGGTCTTGGTCGCGGCCGGCTTGGTGCTGTCGGGCTGCTGGGCCACGACGGGCACCGCGAGCAGCATCGCGCCGAGCGCGAGGGTGGCGAGCGAGAGCTTCCGGGACATGCTTTCCTCCAAATGGTGGCGGAGACGGGACGATGAAGGCCATGTCGCCGGCTTCTCCCGGGCCGGCGTGCGCCAAGCCGCAAAAGCAGGACTCGCGCCAGTCGGAGGCCATCGTGCATGTGCTTTGCAGCGAACTACTTGCTGGATGCGCGCCCGGCGCTCTCCGCGCCGCCGCGCCAACCCGACCCGCCGCCGAAGGACAAACCGGTCGCCGCCGTGACAAAATGTCCCAGCCTCGTTAACATCCCAGCGCCTGCCCGGGCGGTCATCCTACCATCCTCGCCCCCAAGGATCGCATGCCTCTCAAGCTGATGCCCGCACTGCTCTGCTGCCTGGCTCTCGCCACGCTCGTCGCTCCCCGCGCGCTGGCCCAGCGGGTTGGACCCGGACCCGAGCTCACCGCGGGCGTCCGCGGCGGTCGCGACTTCGAGGACCATGCCTGGAGCCTCGGCGCCCAGATGGGGATCCGGCTCCAGGACCGGTTCGAGATCCGGCCGAGCGGCGACTGGTATTTCGGAGACCGGACGCCGTTCCGCTGGCAGCTCAACGGCGACGCGACGATCACGTTCGGGCCGGGCAGGAGCATTTACGCCGGCGGCGGCATCGCGTTCGTGAAGGTGCTGCCGCTCGACAAGGTCAAGACGGGGTACAACGGGTTCTTCGGGCTCAACTTCGCACCGCCGTCCGCCCGCAGCCGTCCCTTCGCCGAGTTCCGCTGGACCTGGGTGAACAGCACCAGCCCGTTCCGGCTGGTCCTGGGGTTGAACCACCGGCTGGGAGGGTGAGACGTGAGAAGTGAGAGGTGAGAAGGGGGCTCCGGTGGTCCACGGATCCCCCTTCTCACTTTTCACCTCTCACTTCTCACTCCTGGCTGACCTTGGCCGTCCCCTCCAGCTCGTCCGCGATCCGCCCCGCGTCGTACACCTTCCGGAGCGCCTCGGTGATCGCCCGCGAGTGCACCGCCACCGACCGCGCGACCTCGTCGGTGTAGATGAACCGGTTGGGCAGGCTCTCGATGTTGCCGTCGAAGATGAGACCGACCACCTCGCCGTCCCGGTTGATGACCGGGCTTCCCGAGTTGCCCCCGATGATGTCGTTGGTCATGACGAAGTCGAACGGCGTCGAGAGATCGAGCCGGTCGCGCGCCGCCTCCCAGCGCTGCGGGATGCGGAACGGGGGCTGGTCGTCGAAGTCGGCGGCGCGGCCGTAGAGACCATAGAAGCTGGTCTTGTACGGCGCCCTGGTCCCGTTCATTGGATAGCCCTTCACGACCCCGTCGCTGATCCGCAGCGTGAACGTCGCGTCCGGCGGAAGCGAGGTGCCGTAGGCCGCGAAGAGCGCCTGCCCGATCCGCTCCGCGTTGGCCGACGCGGTGGACTCGAGCCGGTCCACCCGCATGGCGACCGCGCGCGAGAGCGGCGCGATGCGGCGCGCCGCGACGACCATGGGATCGGTGGAGGCCCGCACCGCCGCGGCGCCGCCGTCGAGCAGCGCCTTCCGCGCGGCGGGGTCGGCCAGGGTCGTCTGCTCGACCAGCGCCTCCGCGGCAACCTCGGGGCTCCGGCCCTGGAGCAGCGCGGCGAGATACGGGTCAGAGGCAGGAAGCTCCCGCTTGGCCGCCGTGAGCTGCGCGGTCAGGGTGAGCTTCTCCAGCTCCTTGTCGATCGGCACGTCACCCCCCGCCACCCGCCGGGCGTTCTCCAGCCCCTCACCCCGGTAGGCCGGGAGCCGCGCCGAGTCGGGCAGCGCCCCCTGCTCCGGAACCCGCACGATGATGCCGGCGAGCGCCAGGAGCTGCGAGCCGCCGAAGCCGTAGTACCGCGACTTGGCCGCGACGGCGCGTTCCTGCCGGAGCGCCTCCGCGATCCTGGTCCAGGCGTCGCCGTACCGGGCCCGGAGCCTGGGATCGCGATTCACGCGGGCCCGGAAGTCGCGCTCGAAGGTGTGCTTCCTGGCCATGATGGCGGTGTCGAGCAGCCCGGCCTGGTACCCGGTGATCGCCTTGAAGGAGTTCTGAGCGTAGAAGAGCTGGTTCTCCCACTGGCGGCGGGCATCCTCGCTTCGCGACATGGCCTCCTGGTAGATGCCGATGGTCCGCTTGAGCTGGGCCAGCTGCGCCGGGTAGGTCACGTCCCTCAGGTACTCCATCTGGGCCACCGTGAGCAGCCGCCCCGTGGAGCCCGGATTCCCGATCACGAAGACCAGGTCGCCCTCCTTCGCGCCGGCCCCGCTCCACTTGAGGAAGTCCTTCGTCTTCATGGGCGCGTCGTTCTCGTAGACCCGGAGCAGGGTCAGGTCGAGATCGTACCGGGGATAGGTGAAGTTGTCCGGGTCGCCGCCGTAGAAGCTGATCTCCTCCTCCGGCGCCATCACCAGACGCACGTCGGAGTAGCGCTTGTATTGGTAGAGGGAGTACTGCCCGCCCTGATAGAACGTGACCACCTGGCAGACGTTGCCCGACTGCTGTTGGCATTCGTCCTGGATCGCCTGGATCGCGGCGTCCCGCTGGGCGACCTGCTGGCCCGCCGTGGGCGCGGTGACCCGGGCGCGGATCTTCTGCGTGACGTCCCCGATCGCCACGAGCTGGTCCACGTAGAGGCCGGGGCACTTCTTCTCCTCCGACACGGTGCGCGCCACGAACCCGGTCCGCTGGTAGCTCGTGTCCGGCGGCGATACCGCCGTGATGCAGGCGCGGCCGCAGTGGTGGTTCGTCATCACGAGACCTTCGGACGACACGAACGAGGACGAGCAGATCGGCAGGCGCACCGACGCGAGCCGCACGTGGTCGAGCCAGGCCTGGTCCGGGCTGAAGCCGTAACGCGCCTTCCAGTAGTCGAGCGGCGGCGCGTCGAAGGTCCACATCGTCCCGAACTCCTTGACGAAGCCGGTCACATTCGCCGCGTCCGTGCCGGCGGGCGCCGCCTGCGCGTTCACGGGCCGCCCGGCGGCGATCGTCAGTGTCAGGACGAGGACGGGAGTTGCGAGGCGAAACAAGGTGCGGCGCATCGGCACCATCCGGCGCTGGAGGGGGGGTTCGGGAAACGGCGTACAACCTAACCCGACGAGCGCCGGGTCGGGAAGGATTCGGTGTAGATTCGGAAACGACCCACTTCGGGAGGACGACATGGCGACGACGAGCAAGGCGAGCGCGGTCTGGGAGGGCGTGCTGCGGACCGGCAAGGGGCGGTTCGAGGCCGCTTCGGGCGCATTCCGGGGGGACTACTCGTTCCCCACGCGGTTCGAGGGCGCGAAGGGCACCAACCCCGAGGAGCTGATCGCCGCGGCCCACGCCGCGTGCCTCAGCATGGCGCTGGCCGCCGGGCTCGATCTCGCGAAGACGCCGGCGACCCGGATCAGCACCACGGCGGCATGCACCATCGACAAGGTCGGCGACGGGTTCCGCATCGTCTCCATGCGGCTCGACGTGCGCGGCAAGGTGCCGGGGATCGACCAGGCCGCATTCCGGAAGGCCGCGGAGTCGGCCAAGGACGGATGTCCGGTGTCGCAGGCGCTGAAAGGGAACGTGCCGATGGAGCTCGTGGCGACCCTCGAGTAACGGCGCTCAGGGAGGGGTCAGGAGCCTCGCCATCTTCAGGTATCCCTCCAGCAACTTTTGCAGCCGCTCCTCGACCTGGGGATCCTTGAGCCCCCCGTCGTCGCCGAACGCCTGACCGGCCAGGGACAGCGGGAACATGCCGGGATAGACCACGACGCCGCATCCCTCGAGCGGGATGCGCAGCTGCCAGAGCCCGCGGACCCCGCCGATCATGCCGTTGGACGCGGCCATGAGGAAGGCGCTCTTCCCGCTGAAGGGCATCGGCTTCATGCGCGACACCCAGTCGATGGCGTTCTTGAGCGTGCCCGGCAGCGAGAAGTTGTACTCCGGCGAGGCGATCAGCATGCCGTCGGCCGCCAGCACGCGCCGGGCAAGTTCCTGCGCGCCGGCGGGGAATCCGGTCGCCTGCTGCACATCATGGTTGAAGAGGGGCATGTCGAACTCGGCGAACTCCGCCAGGTCGACGACGGCGCCGGCGGCGACCGCCAGCTCGACCGCCCGCGCGAGCAACCGCCGATTGAGCGAGCCCCGGCGGAGCGACGCCGCGAACGCGAGGAGCCGGAGACTCACCGTGAGGTGATCGTGAAGCGGACCAGCACGCCCTCGACGAACTCCGCCCGCACCTGCCCGGAGGCGCTGTCGTAGGTCCGGACGTTCACCGCCAGCGTGCCCTCCTTCCGGTCCCTCGTGCTCGCGGGCGCGCCGAGGAGCCGGTCCGCCTCGTCCGCCGTCATGCCCTTCCGGAGCGCGAGGGGTCCTGCCTGCGGCTCTGCCGGAGGCGCCGCCTCGGCCGGACCGCCGCCCACCGGAGCCGTTGCCCGCTCCTCGAAATCCACGTAGTCGGCGAGCGCCGCCTTCACCGCCTCGACGGTCAGCGCCGCCGATGGCACGCCAGCCCGGTATCGCAGATTGAACCGGGACCCGCCCTGGAGCCGGCGCTCCTGGATGTACTCCCGCTTCCGCTCCGTCGCGGTGGCCGCGACGGCCCGGTTGCGCCGGTCCTCACGCTCGCGCTCCGAGCGGAGCCCGTCCAGCTCACCCTGCAGCCGGCGCTTGAGGGTGGGATCGGTCTCCTGCTTCACGGCCTGCTCGACGTCCTTCTCCCGCTGGGTCTTGGGCATCGATTGCACGGAAACCGTCGGGTCCGTCGGGTCCCCCGCGGTGCCATAGCCCCCGCCGTCGAGCTGGAACTCGACCAGATTGCCCTTCACCTTGAGCTTGGTCACGAGGGCGGGCTGGCCGGCCTGGATGGCGATGCCGTTCTTCTTCATCCGCTTGGCCAGCTCCGGGTAATCGACGGGCTGCGGGGTGCCGGGATAGACGTCGATCCCCGCCTCGGTGGCCGGCATGGCCACCTTCACCATGACCGTGCGGCCCTCGAAGTAGGTGCGGAGGGCGGTCTCGTCCTGCGCGCGAGCCGGCGCGGCGAGGGCATGAAACGCGAAGGCGATGGCCAGCGTACGATGCATGGCGCTCAATGTACCGCGGAGATGAGATGGCATCCACCCGGCTCGACCCCCAGGTTTCCGACCTCGCGCGCTGGCGCGCCGACACCCCCGGCTGCACCACTCGCATTCACCTCAACAACGCGGGCGCGGCGCTCGTGCCGCGCCCCGTGGCCGAGGCCGTGACTCGCCACCTCGCGCTCGAGTCCACGCTCGGGGGCTACGAGGCTGCCGACGCCGTGGCCCCCGCCGTGGCGGAGGCGTATGCCGCCCTGGCCCGGCTCGTGGGGGCGGAGCCGCGGAACATCGCGCTGGCCCAGAGCAACACGATCGCGTTCACCCAGGCGCTTTCCGCGTTCGACCTCGCGCCCGGCGACACGATCCTCACGACGCGCAACGACTACGCCTCGAACCAGATCACCTACCTCTCGCTGGCGCGGCGGCGGGGCGTCGAGATCGTGCGGGCGGACGATCTGCCGGAGGGAGGGGTAGACCCCGATTCGGTGCGCCGGCACCTGCGCCGCCGCCGCCCGGCCCTGGTCGCCGTCACCTGGGTCCCGACCAACTCGGGGCTGGTGCAGGACGTGGAGGCGGTTGGCGCCGCATGCGAGGAGGCCGGCGTCCCCTATCTCGTGGACGCGTGCCAGGCCGTGGGCCAGATGCCGGTGGACGTCGCCCGGCTGCGCTGCGACTATCTCACGGCCACCGGCCGCAAATTCCTCCGCGGACCCCGCGGCATCGGGTTCCTGTACGCATCCGACCGCGTCCTCGCGTCAGGCGCGCATCCGCTGATGATGGACATGCACGGCGCCACCTGGATCGATCCCGACGCCTTCGAGGTCGCGCCGGACGCGCGCCGCTTCGAGACCTGGGAGATCGCCTGCGCCGCCGTGCTCGGCCTCGGCGCCGCCGCGCTGTACGCCCTCGACGTGGGCCTGGAGACGGCCCGGGACCGCGCTCGCGCGCTCGCGGCCGACGCCCGCCTCAAGCTGGCCGAGGTTCCCGGCGCGCGCGTGCTGGACCGCGGCGCGGAGCTGTGCGCCATCGTGACGGTGGCGCTGGGCGGGCTCGACGCGGACGCGGTGAAGCTCGAGCTCCGCCGCCGCCACATCAACACCAGCGCCACCACCCGCGCCGCCGCGGTGATCGACATGGACCAGAAGGGCGCCGCGTCGGCCGTCCGCATTTCGCCCCACTACTACAACACGGCGGACGAGATCACCCGCGCGGTCGAGGAGCTGGCCGCGGTCGCGGCCGGGGGGCTAGCGGGCTGAGCCGCGGAGCACCGGCCCGAGCGTCTGCCACACCGTCTGCGCGACGATGCGTTGTCCCGCCGCGGTCGGGTGCATGCCGTCCGCCTGGTTGAGCGAATCCACTCCGGCCACGCCGGCGAGCAGGAACGGGACGAGCGGGAGGTGGTTCCGCCTGGCGAGCTCGGGGTAGATGGCGCGGAACCGGCGCGCGTACAGCGGCCCGTAGTTCGGGAGGGCTTCCATCCCCGCCAGCACGATGCGGGGCGGCGGCGCGAGGGCCCGGGCCCGGTCGATGATCGCCTGGATGTTCGCCCGGGTCGAGTCGGGGTCCTGGGCCCTGAGCCCGTCGTTCGCGCCGGTCTCGATCACGAGCACCGCGGGATGGTCGCGCAGGAGCCAGTCGATCCGGCGCAGCGCACCGGCCGAAGTCTCGCCGCTCACGCCCGCGTTCACCACCCGGTAGCGGAGCCCGGCCGAGTCGATCTTCGCCTGCACCAGCGCCGGATACGCCTGCGCGGGATCGAGTCCGAGGCCCGCGGTCAGGCTCGTGCCCAGGAAGACCACGGTCGGCCGCGCCGCGTCCGCGGCAGGCTGAGCCGCCGCGGCGGGCGGGCGCGCCGGCGGAGAATTGTCCCGCCGCCCGCACGCACCCGACGCGAGCAGGCCAAGAAGCACGACATACCGGGATATCATTCGGCCATGCTCGAGTGCGAATCGCTCGGCCGCACCTACCTCTCGGGCGGACGCGAGCTCACGGTGCTGAAGGATATCAGCTTCAGGGTGGAGCGGGGCGCCTTCGTCGCGGTCGTCGGACCGTCCGGCAGCGGCAAGACCACGCTGCTCGGCCTGCTGGCCGGGTTGGACCGACCGACGACCGGCCGGGTCAGCCTGGACGGGCAGGATCTCGGCGCGCTCGACGAAGACGCGCTGGCGCGGCTCCGGGGCGAGAAGGTCGGCTTCGTCTTCCAGTCCTTCCAGCTCATCCCGACGCTCACCGCCCGGGAGAACGTGCAGGTCCCGCTCGAGCTGCACGGCGACGGCGCGGCCGGCACGGCCGACGAGCTGCTCGCCCGGGTCGGGCTCGCCGAGCGGGGCCACCACTATCCCGCGCAGCTGTCGGGGGGCGAGCAACAGCGCGTGGCGCTGGCGCGCGCGTTCAGCAACCGGCCCAAGATCCTCTTCGCCGACGAGCCGACCGGCAACCTCGACGCGGCCACGGGCGGCGGCATCATCGACCTCATGGTCGAGCTCAACCGGGACCTCGGCACGACGCTCGTGCTCGTGACCCACGATCTCGACCTCGCCGGCCGCGCCCGCCGCACGATCCGGCTGGCGGACGGGCGGGTGGTCGCCGACTCCGCCGCGTGATCTCCCCCCGATTCGTCCTCCGCATGGCCTGGCGCGAGCTGCGCGCCGAGGCCGGACGGCTCGCGCTCCTGGTGGGCGCGGTGGGCGCGGGCGTGGCGGCGCTGGTCGCCATCAACTCGTTCACCGCGAACCTCCAGGACTCGGTCCGCCGGCAGGCGCAGGCACTCCTCGGCGCCGACCTCGTCGTCTCGAGCCGGGCGCCGTTCTCCAAGGCGGTGGAGGCGGCGCTCGACTCCCTCCCCTCCGCCGCCACGGCGCGGCTCACCAACTTCCCGGCGATGGCCTACGTGCCGCGCACCACCGGCACCCGTCTGGTGCAGGCGTCCGCGGTCCAGGGCCCCTATCCGTTCTACGGAGAGATCCGGACCGAGCCCGCTGGGGCCTGGGCCGAGCTTCAGGACGGGCGCCGGGTGGTGGTGGACCCGGTGTTGCTCACCGCGCTCGATGCCCGCGTGGGCGACACGCTCGCCCTGGGCGAAGGCCGGTTCGTCGTGACCGGCACGCTCGTCAACCTTCCGGGAGACGTCGGCGTGCGCGCCGCGTTCGGGCCCCGCATCTTCATTCCCGCCCGCTACCTGGACGAGACGCGCCTCCTCGGCTTCGGGTCCCAGGCGGAGCGGCAGGCGCTGGTGAAGCTCAGGCCCGGCCTCTCCGCCGCGTCGGTGGCGGACCGGCTCCGGCCGGTCCTCCGCCCGGAGCGGGCGCGGGTCCGCACCGTGGCCGACGACCGGCGCGACCTCAACGACCTGCTCACCCGGCTCTCGAAGTATCTCGGTCTCGTGGCGCTCGTCGCGCTGCTGTTGGGGGGGATCGGCGTCGGCAGCGCCGTGCTCGTGTTCGTGCGGCGGAAGCTCGAGTCCATCGCGGTGCTGCGGTGCCTCGGCGCCACCGCGAGCCAGGTGTTCGCCGTGTACCTCACCCAGGCCGCCGTCCTCGGCCTGGCCGGCAGCGTCGCCGGGGCGGCGGTCGGCGTGCTGGCGCAACAGGCCCTGCCCGGCGTGCTGCGGGGTCTGCTCCCCGTGGACGTGCACGCCACGCCCGCCGTCCGCGAGATCGCATTGGGGATAGGCCTCGGGGTGTGGACGGCGCTCGTGTTCGCCCTGCTGCCGCTCCTCGCGGTGCGGCGGGTCTCCCCGCTCGCCGCGATCCGGCGCCCGTACGAGACGGCCCCCACCCCGCGGGACCCGTGGCGCTGGCCCGCGGCCGCCCTCCTGGCCGCGAGCGTCGTCGCTCTCGCCGTGCTCGAGGTCGGGAGCTGGCGGACCGGCGCCATCTTCGCGGCCGGCATCGGCCTCTCGCTCGGCGTGCTCTGGCTGGCGGCGTGGCTGCTCATGCGCGCGGTGCGCCGCTGGTTCCCCGGCGGGTGGCCCTACGTCTGGCGCCAGGGACTCGCCAACCTGTTTCGCCCGGCCAATCAGACCGTCGCCGTCGTGCTCGCGCTCGGGTTCGGGGCGTTTCTGCTCAGCACCCTGTTCCTGGTGCAGCACAACCTGCTCCGCGGCATCGAGACGACCGGCGGACCGCAGCGCCCCAATTTGCTGCTGCTCGACATCCAGACCGATCAGGCGCAGGCGGTGGCGCGGGAGCTGGAGGCGAGCGGGCTCCCCGAGTACGGCCCGGTGCCGATCGTCCCGATGCGGATTCTGTCGGTGAAGGGGACGCCGGTCGCGAGCCTTCTGGCGGACACCGCCGCGGGCCCCGGCGCGACCGGACGGGAGCGCGGCAGGGACGGCGCCGGCAGGGACGGGCCGTCCAACGCCTGGGCGCTCCGCCGCGAGTACCGGAGCACGTGGCGGGACACGGTGGTCGCATCGGAGCGGCTGGTGGCGGGCTCCTGGATGAAGCCGGTGCCGCCCGACACGCCGGGCGGCGCGGCACCCGTCTCCATCTCGGTAGAGGAGGACCTCGCGCGGGAGCTGGGCGTGACCCTGGGAGACGAGATCGTGTGGGACGTCCAGGGCATCGCGATCCCCTCGCGGGTGACCAGCCTGCGGGAGGTCAGCTGGGCTCGCTTCGAGCCCAATTTCTTCGTGGTATTCGCTCCGGGGCGCCTGGAGCAGGCGCCGCACACGCTGGTGGCGCTCACCCGGATCGACGATCCGGCGGCGCGGGGCCGCTTCCAGCGCCAGCTGGTCGAGCGGTTCGCGAACGTCACGACGATCGATCTGGCGCTGGTGCAGGAGCAGATCGAGCGGCTGGTGGGCCGGGTGGCGCTCGCCATCCGGTTCATGGCCGGGTTCAGCCTGGCCGTGGGCGCGCTCGTGCTGGTGGGGGCCATCGCCACCAGCCGGCTCGCGCGGCTGCGGGAGGCGGTGCTGCTCCGGACACTGGGGGCCACGCGGCGCCAGATCTTCCGCATCGCCTTCGCGGAGTATCTGGCGCTGGGCCTCCTGTCGTCGCTCACCGCGGTGCTGCTCGCCGCGGGCGCGGGCTGGGGACTCGCGCGGTGGTTCTTCGACGGCCGCTTCTGGCTGCCGCTGGCGCCGCTGGCCGCGCTGGTCGCCGCGATCGTGGCGCTCACCGTGAGCGTGGGCCTCTGGACCACGCGCGAGGCGGTCCGGCGCCCGCCGCTCGAGGTGCTGCGGGTGTAAATTCCTCCGCCTCTTCCACCCAGGGACGACCATGCTCGGGATCGACCTCCGCGGCAAGCGCGCGCTCGTGGCCGGCGTCTCGGACGACGGAGGCTTCGGCTTCGCCATCGCCAAGGCCCTGGCCGAGGCCGGGGCCTCGGTTTGCGTCGGGAGCTGGCCGCCGGCGCTCGGGATCTTCCTCAAGCTGCTCGAGCGGGGGAAGATGGAGGAGTCGCTCCGGCTCTCCGACGGACGCAAGCTCGAGTTCGAGCGGATCTACCCGCTCGACGCCGCCTTCGACACGCTGGCGGACGCGCCGCCCGACATCCTGGAGAACAAGCGGTACAAGGAGCAGGGCGACTTCAGTGTCGCAGGGATGACCGAGCGGGTCCGCCGGGACTTCGGCGAGCACGGCCTAGACATCGTCGTCCACAGCTTGGCCAACGGCCCGGAGGTGAAGAATCCGCTGCTCGAGACCAGCCGGGCCGGGTATCTGGCCGCCGTGAGCGTGAGCGCGTACAGCAACATCTCCCTCGTGCGCCACCTGGCCCCGCTGATGCGCCCCGGCGGGACGTTTCTCTCGCTGACCTACATGGCGGGCGAGCGGGTGATCCCGGGCTACGGCGGGGGCATGTCGAGCGCCAAGGCCGCGCTCGAGTCCGACACGCGGACGCTGGCCTTCGAAGCGGGACGCAGGTGGGGCGTGCGGGTGAACGCCATCTCCGCCGGGCCCTGGGCGTCGCGCGCCGCCACCGCGATCGGCTTCATTCACAACATGATCGCCTACACCAGCGCCAACTCGCCGCTGCCGGGCGCGATCACCGCCGACGACGTGGGGCACGCCGCGGCTTTCCTCTCGAGCCCGCTCGCCGGCGCGATCACGGGCAGCGTGGTCTACGTCGACAACGGTTATCACGCGATGGGCATGGCGGTCGCCCCGGTGGCGCCGCCCGCGCCGGCCACGTGAGTCCGGCGGGAGCCGCGAATGGATGACCTGCTGAGCCGGGCCGATGGTCCCGCCTGGAGGCTCACGCTCAATCGACCCGCCCGGCGGAACGCGCTCACGCCCGAGCTGGCGCACGCCCTGGCGGCTGAGATCGAGCGCGTGAGCGCGGCGGGCAGCGCCCGGGTGATCCTGCTCGAGGGCGCCGGCGGTCACTTCTGCGCCGGCCTGGACCTGCGCTGGCTCGAGACGCTCGGCGCCACGCCCGACCAGGAAGACATCCGGCGCGGCCTCCAGCGGTTCCAGTCGGTCATTCTCGCGATCGTCCGGGCGCCGCTGCCGGTGATCGCCGTCGTGCGCGGCGCGGCCGCGGGCTTCGGGGTGGATCTGGCCGTCGCGTGCGACATGCGCCTGGCGGGGACGAGCTGCAGCTTCACGTCCGCGTTCTCCCGCATGGGCCTGGTGCCCGACGGCGGGTCCACCTACGGTCTTCCCCGCCTCATCGGCGACGGCGCAGCGCTCCGTTTCCTGCTCGCGAGCGAGACGGTGGACGCCCAGTCCGCTCTCCGGTGGGGCCTGGTGGACGAGGTCGTGGAGGACAACGAGCTGGAGGCCCGCGTCACCGCGCTGGCCGCCGCGCTCGCCGCCAACGCGCCCGGGAGCCTGGCCTCCATCAAGCGGCTCTGCCGGGCCGAAGAGCTGACGGGCCTAACCCGCGCGCTCGAGGCCGAGGGCGAGGCCCAGACCGCCGCGTTCCTGAGCCCGGAGTTCCAGCGCCGGCTCGCCGCGTTTCTCGCCCGGAGCGCCCGGGACCAGGGGGGCCGGTGAGCAAGCCGATATTCGCCCCCGATCTGCTCGCGGGGAAGGTGGCGCTGGTCACCGGCGGCGGCACCGGGATCGGCTTCGGCATCGCGAGCTGCCTGGCAGAAGCCGGCGCCGCGGTCGCCATCGCGAGCCGGAAGCCGGAGCACCTCGAGCCGGCGGTCGCGCGGCTCGGGGCACTCGGGCCCCGCGCCCTCGCCGTCGCCGCGAACGTGCGGGAGCCGGAATCGGTCGCGCAGATGGTCGAGCGGGTGACCGGCGAGCTGGGCCGCCTGGACATCCTCGTGAACAACGCCGCCGGCAACTTCTACGCGCCGTCGGCGACGTTGTCCGCCAACGCGTGGCGCTCCGTCGTCGAGACCGACCTCTACGGCACGTTCTACTGCTGCCAGGCGGCCTACCCCGCGCTCAAGGCCGCCGGCGGCGGGCGGATCGTTTCGGTCTCGATGACGCTCCACTACCGCGGATGGCCGCTGATGGCGCACGCGACGGCGGCCAAGGCGGGAGTGGACGCGCTCACCCGGACCCTGGCGCTCGAGTGGGCGCCGGACCGGATCACGGTGAACGCGGTGGCGCCCGGGCCGATCCCCACGGAAGGGGTGAGGAAGGCGTTCACGCCCCCGAACGCCGAGACCCCCGATCTCTTCAAGATGGACGCGTACGCCCGGCAGGCGATCCCCGCCGGGCGGTGGGGCACGCCGGAGGACATCGGGCGGATGGTCACCTTCCTCGCGAGCCCGGCCGGCGACTGGATCACCGGATCGATCTTCGTGGTGGATGGCGGCCACTGGCTCGTCCCCGCCGACCGCGGGCTGTGACCGGCGCACGTCCCATGGATCGTCTCTTCTTCTCCCTCGGCGCCCTCTCGGGATTCGTGAGCGTCGCGGCCGGTGCCTTCGGGGCGCACGCGCTCCGCGCCCGGCTCCCGGCGGACCTCCTCGCGGTGTTCGAGACCGGCGCCCGTTACCAGATGTACCACGCGCTGGCACTCCTGGCCGTGGCCTGGGCGGCCGGCCGCTGGTCCGGCCCGCTGGTCGCCTGGGCCGGCTGGCTCTTCGTGGCGGGCACCCTGCTCTTCTCCGGCAGCCTCTATGTGCTGGCGCTGAGCGGCGTCCGCTGGCTCGGCGCGATCACTCCGCTGGGCGGGGTCTGCTTGCTCGCCGGCTGGCTCTGCCTGGGGCTGGCTGCGCGGGGGTGAACAGGCCGTGGGTCCCGACTTCACGGTGGCTTCATCCTGCGCGGCCTAGCTTCCCCCACACGTCCCGGCTCCCGCGTACGCCGGGCTAGACCGCTCCCGGGAGGGCACGATGGGCCGAAACGCTCTGCTCGCCGCACTCGCCGTCACGCTCGTGGCGCCCGCCGCCGCGCTCGGCCAGGCGGTGCCGGAGCCGGCCTCCTCGACCGCGGCCACCAAGTGGGTGGTGGATCCGGTCCACTCCCAGGTGGACTTCCGCATCCGGCACCTGGTGGGCCGGGTCCGGGGGACCTTTACCGACTGGTACGGGCTCCTGGAGACGCAGAACCGCGACTGGACCCACGGAACGGTGCGGGTGACGGTCCAGACGCGCAGCCTCGACACCGGCAACAAGTACCGGGACGCCGACCTTCGTTCCAACCGGTTCTTCGCGGTAGACAGCTTTCCCCAGATGACATTCGAGAGCACCCGCATCATCGCGCGGGGCAGCTCGGTCGAGCTCCGCGGGGTCCTCACGATCAAGGGCCGCTCGCGGCCCATCGTCCTCAAGGGGGCCTACCGGGGCATCGCCCGGGACCGCGAGGGGCACGAGCGCATCGGCTTCGAGGCGGGCACCACGATCGACCGGCGGGACTTCGGGATCACCTGGAACGAGGTCGTCGCCGGCGTGAGCACCATCGGCGACGACGTGGACATCACCATCACCATCGAGGCCGCGCGCATTTCCTGAGCGCGCGCCGGTCATCGCCGCGCGCTAGCTCTCCTGCTTCGCCCAGATAAAGAACACCACGCCGATCGCGCAGAACATGTAGAGGTTGCCGGGGATCCACATCAGCAGCCCGCCGATCTTCTGGTCGTCCAGCGCCGACAGCCCCCAGGTGCGCGGCGCCGCCGCGTACCAGACGTACAGCACCGAATCGGCCAGCGTGATGATCGCGGCTACGATCTGCATCGGGATGCTCACGAGGAACAGGTAGAGCATCCGGAGGCCCAGGCCGAGCGGCGGCACCTCGGGCGAGGGGCTCATCACCGGCCACCACATGATCACGGCCGTGACCATGAACAGGAGGTGGGTGAACACGTGCACGTCGTGGTCCCGCATCATCAGGTCGTAGGCCTGGGTCGTGTGCCAGACCGCGATCGTGACGGTGAACAGGAGCCCGGCGGCGACGGGATGCGTGAGGAGGCGGGCGGCGGCACGGACGGGAGCCCGGCGGAGCAGCGGGCTCAGGAGCCAGCCTGGAGTCCCCGCGATGAGCAGCGGCGGCAGCACCAGCGTGAGCAGCAGGTGCTGCGCCATGTGGACCCAGAACAGATAGTAGTCGCTCAGGTCGTGGATCGGACCGTCGAGCGACACGAGCAGCACGGCCAGGCCCGCCATGAAGCACGCCACCCGCCACGCCGGGACCGCCGGTCCCCATCCCTTCTTCCGGCGGAGCGGGCCGATGCCCCAAACGTACAAGGCACCGAGAAGCCCGGTGCCTATCAGTACGCTCGGATGGAGCGACCAGCTCGGCTCGAACGGAACGGTGGGTCTCGGCCGCGTATCGAGCAGGAGCGGCGCGAGCCCGCCGGGTATCACCCGCCCGACTTGGCGAAGGCCATGTGGTAGGCCATGAGGGTCGCCAGCGCCATGATCACCACCCCCGCGATGATCAGCGGGAAGACGAAGACCCCGGAGAAGAGCCGGTGGTCCTGCTTCAGGTGCATGTAGAACATGGCCACCAGCGCGAACTTCGCGAACGAGAGCGCGAGGAGCATCGGGACGAAGACCAGGTGCAGGTCGCCCAGCGCTCCGGCGTGCTCCCCGAACGTGATCTCGTAGAGCGCCACCTCGAGCGCGGTGAGGATGAACAGCACCAGCCCGACCTTGGTGTAGGTGCCCGGGGTCGGGTGGGCGTGCGCGTGCTCGTCGGCGGTGGTGACGTGTGCGGTCATGCCTCGGGCCTCACTGCATCAGGTAAACGACGGGGAAGATGATGATCCACACCACGTCCACGAAGTGCCAGTACAGCGCGGCCATCTCGAGATTGACGGCGTTTTCCGGCGGGAGCTGCTTCCTGAGCGCCAGCACGAACATCGTGATGAGCCAGATCACCCCGATCGTGACGTGCGTCCCGTGGAAGCCGGTCAGGGTGAAGAAGCTGGCCCCGAACATGTTCCGCTGAAGGGTCAGGCCCTTGTGCACGAAGTGGGTGAACTCGTACACCTGCATCGAGACGAAGAAGATCCCGCACATGATCGTGGCGCCCAGCCAGCCCAGCAGCATCTTGCGGTTGCCCCGCTGGGCGCCGTAGAGCGCGAGCACGATGAACAGCGAGCTGAAGAGGAGCAGCGCCGTGCCGACGGTCACGAGCGGGATCTCGATGATCGCCTCGTAGACCTTGCCGGTGGCCGGATCGGTCCACGCCTGGTGCGGGAACGGGCCGACCAGGCTCCGGTGGCGGTAGACGACGTAGGTCGAGATCAGCGACGCGAAGAACATGCATTCGGACCCGATGAAGGTCCAAATGGCGAGCTTCCGGCTGTCGAGACCAGTAGCGGTGTCGAGGTGAGCTGCTTGGGCGTCGGACAAGACAGTGCTCCTGATGGCTGACGGCTAATGACTGCTGCTCTTCCCCTTGACCCCGGGGATCGACGTATAGCTTGGCTCGAACAGCCAGTTGTAGATCCCGAAGAACAACGTGCTGATGCCGATCACCAGGCCCCACGGGCCCACCTTGGGCAGCAGCATGAACCCGACGAAGATCAGGGTCACGCCGACCGCGGCCACCAGCGGCCAGAACGACGGCGCGGGGAGATGGATCCCCTTCCCGCTCACCAGCGGCGGCTCCGGCAGGGGCCCGCCCCGCTCGCGCTTCGCCTCCCACAGGGGGTCGCGGCCGTGCACCACCGGCACGTCCGTGAAGTTCCATTCCTGCGGCGGCGACGGGATGGACCACTCCAGCGTGGCACCGTTCCACGGATCGGCCGGCGCCTTCGCGCCGCTCTTCATGGTCCTGTAGATGTTGACCAGGAACACCAGGAACGAAACCGCCAGGACCAGCGCGCCGACCGTCTCCATCTGGTTCAGCAGCTCGAAGCCCAGTCCGCTGGGATAGGTGTACACCCGCCGCGGCATCCCGTGGAGGCCGACGAAGTGCATCGGGAAGAACGTCAGGTTGAACCCGATGAGCATGAGCCAGAAGTGGAGTTTGCCCAGCTTCTCGTCCAGCATCTTGCCCGACATCTTCGGCCACCAGTAGTAGGCGCCGCTGGTGAGGCCGAAGATGCTGCCGCCGAAGAGCACGTAGTGGAAGTGCGCCACCACGAAGTAGGTGTCGGTCTGCTGGAGGTCGGCCGGGGGCGACGCGTGCATGACGCCCGACAGGCCGCCGATGATGAACATCGCGATGAACCCGAGCGCGAAGAGCATGGGCGTCTTGAACTGGAGCGACCCGCCCCAGATCGTGCCGATCCAGTTGAAGATCTTCACCCCCGTCGGTATCGCGATCAGCATCGTGGCAAGCGAGAAGAACGTGTCGGCGATCGGCCCCATGCCGGTCGAGAACATGTGGTGGCTCCACACGCCGAAGCCGAGAAACGCGATGAACGCGCCCGAGAACACCATCGCCGCGTAGCCGAACAGGGGCTTCCGCGAGAACACCGGCAGGACCTCGGAGATGATGCCGAAGGCCGGCAGGATGAGGATGTAGACCTCGGGGTGCCCGAAAATCCAGAAGAGGTGCTGCCACAGGATCGGGTCGCCGCCGCCGGCCGGGACGAAGAAGTGGGTGCCGAACAGCCGGTCGAACATCAGCATGATCAGCGCGACCGTGATCACCGGGAAGGCCAGCAGCAGCAGGACCTGGGTGATGAAGCTCATCCATACGAACATCGGCATCCGCATGAGCTTCATGCCGGGCGCCCGCAGATTGATGATCGTGACGAAGAAGTTCACCGCCGCCGCCAGCGAGGCCACGCCCAGGATCTGGAGGCCCATCAGCCAGAAGTCCACGTTGAGCCCGGGCGAGAACTGCTTCGACGTCAGGTTGGCGTAGCCGAACCAGCCGGCGTTGGGCGCCGCGCCGAAGAGGAAGCTCGAGTTCAGGAACAGGCCGCCCAGCAGGAAGACCCAGTAGCTGAAGGCGTTGAGCCGCGGGAACGCCACGTCCCGCGCGCCGATCATCAGCGGGATCAGATAGTTGAAGAACATCGCCGACAGCGGCATGACGCCGAGGAAGATCATCGTCGTGCCGTGCATGGTGAACAGCTGGTTATAGAACTCCGGCGTCACCAGCTTGTTGTCGGGCTTCGCCAGCTGCAGCCGGATCACTTCCGCCTCGAGCCCGCCGAGGAGGAAGAACAGGAACGCGGTGGCCCCGTAGAGGATCCCGATCCGCTTGTGATCGACGGTGGTGATCCAGCTCCAGAGGCCCGTCTTCTCGCCGTGTCCCGCCGCGACGTGCGCGTCCTGTCCCAGAACCGTGGTAGCCATTAGCCGTCCTAAAGTGGTTTACTGATGGGTGCGCAGGAACGCGACCAGGGCCTTCGCCTCGTCCTCGGTCACCCCAAGGACCGGCATCAGGACCCCGTGCTTGACCTCCTGCGGATTGCGGATCCAGTGGGCGAGGTTCTCGTCCGTGTTCTTGAGGGTGCCCGCGGCGATGTACGTCCGCGCCCCCACGTTCGCGAGGTTCGGACCCAGCAGGCCCTGCGGGGCGTTGAACGCCACCAGCGAGTGGCAGCCCACGCACCCCTTGGCGAGGAACAGCTTCTGGCCCTGGGCCGCGAGATCCCCGGCCGGCTGCTGCACCGTGGCGCCCGCCGCCGACGTGTGGACAGAGTCCGTCGATGGCGCCGCTACGGGCGCGGCCGCCGGCTGCGCGCCCAGCGTCTTCATGTGGTCCACCCAGGTCTGGAACGCCGCCGGCTCCTGCGCCTCGACCCTGAACGCCATCCGCCCGTGCTGGATCCCGCAGAACTCGGCGCACTGGCCCGAGTACTCGCCCGGCTCTTCGGCGGTGAACCAGAGCCGCGTCTCCCGGTTGGGGAAGACGTCCCGCTTGCCGGCGAACTGCGGCAGCCAGAAGCTGTGGATCACGTCGTAGGCGCCCATCTTGAGCGACACGGTGCGCCCGACCGGAACGTGCAACTCGTTGGCCGTGGTGAGGTTGAACTCCGGATAGCGGAACTCCCACCACCACTGGTGCCCGATCACCTCGACGGTGAGCACGTTGGCGCCCTTGGGCGTCTCGTTCTCCTTGAAGATCGCCTTGACCGTGGGCACCGCGATCATCGCGAGGATGAGCGCCGGGATCACCGTCCAGATGATCTCGACCATCGTGTTCCCGTGGATCTGCTCCGGCTCCGCGTCGCCCGGCTTCCCCCGGAAGCGGAAGATGGCGTAGACCAGCGCACCCTCGACCAGAACGAACACGAGCACGGCCCACTTGACCGTCGCGAAGAAGACGTCGTCCTCGATCCGCGCCAGGTCTCCCTTCGGAGCCAGCGTGGTCTGTGGGTAGTCCCGGGCGCAGGCGGTGGCGACTAGGACGAGCAAGACGACGAACAGGGGGGCCAGCCGGCTGAAACGCCGGACGGCTCGGGCTGCTAGGGACATGTCGTGGAAGTCCTGTCGGTCAGCCAGGGATCTCGCGCCCCAATTAGTAACGGGCGTTTTTGGAATCCAAGACTTTACCAACTCGAAGCAGGCGCGTCAAGCAACTTTGCCGGACTCGATCCGGGAGAGACCGGTTCGGATTTACGGCCGGCGGCTCCGGCGCATCACCGCTTCCACCTCCTCCGGCCGCCTCGGTGCCGCCGCCGACAGCACCTCGTGCCCCTCGGCGGTCACCAGGACATCGTCCTCGATCCGAATCCCCAGCGCCTCGTGCGGCAGGTAGATGCCGGGCTCGACTGTTAGCACCATGCCGGGCGCGAGCGGCGTCTGGATGTTGCCAACGTCGTGGACATCCATCCCGAGCCAGTGGCTCAGCCCGTGCACGAAGTACTTGTCGCACGTGACGTTACCGCAGAGCGTGTCGGAGTGGGCCTGCAGGTAGGCGCGGGCGATCTGGTTGAGCCGGGGTAGGGTCATTCCCGGGTGCACCGAGTCGATCGCGGTCTGCTGCGTGGCCAGCACCAGGTTGTAAATGGCTCGCTGCCGCGACGTGAACGTGCCCGAGACCGGCGCCGTGCGGGTGACGTCCGCGCTGAGGTAGCCGAACTCCGCCCCGATGTCCATCACCACGACGTCCCCGGCCTCCATCCGGCGGCGGTTCGTGTCGTAGTGGAGAGCCACCGAGTTGGGCCCCGAGCCCACGATGCTGGGAAAGCCCAGCCGTTCGGCTCCGCCCCGGCGGAAGACGTACTCGATCAGCGCCTCGATCTCGTACTCGTACGTCCCCGGCCGGACCCCACCCATCGCCGCCTGCTCGGCCGACGTGGTGAGCGCGATCGCCCTGCGCAGGCGGGCGATCTCGTCCGCGTCCTTCACCA
>DASWAI010000083.1:0-18279 GCA_036391215.1 Gemmatimonadales bacterium | reverse complement strand
GGAGCCCCAGGCTCCTGCCGCTCACGGCGGACACCGGCCTCCTCGTGCACCGGGCGGTGCAGGGCGGCAAGCGGGTGCTGCTCGAGGGCGCCCAAGGCTCGCTGCTCGACGTCGACCACGGCACCTACCCCTTCGTCACGTCGTCGAACACGACCGCCGGCGGGGCCGCGGTGGGTGCCGGCATCGGACCGACGGCCGTGCACGGCGTGCTTGGTGTGGTGAAGGCCTACACCACGCGGGTGGGCAACGGCCCGCTGCCGACGGAGGCCAAGGACGGCGAAGGGCAGAAGCTGCGCGAGCTCGGCGGCGAGTTCGGCGCGGTGACCGGCCGGCCGCGCCGCTGCGGCTGGTTCGACGCCACGGTGGTCCGGTACGCGGTGCGGGTGAACGGGCTCACCGGGCTCGCGGTCACCAAGCTGGACGTGCTCGACACCTTCGCGGAGGTTCCGGTGGGCACGGCCTACCGGCTGGACGGCTCGGCCTGCGCGGAGATGCCCTCCGAGGTGGATCTGCTCGGGCGGGTGCAGCCCGTGTACGAGGTCCTGCCCGGGTGGCGGCGGCCGACCGCCGACGCCCGGCACCTCGCCGACCTCCCCGGGGAGGCCCGGCGCTACCTCGACCGGCTGGAGGAGCTGTCGGGGGCGCCCGTGCGGTACGTGAGCGTCGGGACCCGGCGGGACCAGATCATCGAGGTGACGACGTGAGCGCGGCCGAGGGATCCATGCCCGGTCCCGAAGCCACGCATATGGTCGTCATCGGCGCCGGGCCCTGCGGGCTCGCGGTCGGCATCGCCGCGAAAGAGGCGGGGATCCCCTGCGTGCTGCTCGACCGCCGCAACATCGTCTCGACCATCGAGCGATACCCGCTCGCCATGGCCTTCTTCTCGACACCGGAGCGGATCGAGATCGGCGGCATCCCCTTCGTCGCGAGCCACGAGAAGCCGACCCGGCGGGACGGGCTCATCTACTACCGCCGGGTCGCGGAGCACTACGGGCTCGACATCCGGCCCGGGGAAGAGGTGACCGACGCGGTCCGCCGGCCCGACGGGAGCTTCCACCTCACGGTGCGGCGCCCCCACGACGCGACCAGCTACGATGCGCAGGCCGTCGTGTTCGCCACCGGGTACTTCGACAACCCCAACCTGCTGAACGTGCCCGGCGAAGACCTGCCCCACGTCTCCCACTATTTCGTCGAGGGGCATCCGTACTGGCACCAGCGGGTCGTCGTGATCGGGGCGGGGAACAGCGCGGTCGACGCGGCGCTCGAGTGCTGGCGGGCGGGCGCGCATGTGACCCTCATCCATTTCGGCGATGCGCTGGACCGGACGGTGAAGCCCTGGGTGCTGCCGGACATCACCAACCGGATCAAGGAAGGGAGCATCGCGGTCCGCTGGCGCTCCAAGGTCCGTGCGATCACCCCGACGCACGTGGAGATCGAGTCGGAGGGCCGACCCGGGCTCGAATCGCTCCCGGCGGAGGCCGTGCTCGCCATGACCGGGTACCACGCGGACACGGCCCTGCTGCGCCGGCTGGGCGTACCGGTGGACGACCGCACCGGCGTGCCGGCCCACGACGAGCGGACGATGGCGACGCCGGTTCCCGGCTGCTACCTGGCAGGGGTGATCGCCAGCGGGAATGACGCCAACCGGCTCTTCATCGAGAACGCGCGGGGACATGGGGAGCTGATCGTGCGCGACATCCTGGAGCGGCGGAAGGCCGCGTATCAGCCGGGAGAGCGGCGGCGGAACCGGGGGGCGAGGAGCTGAGCTCAGCAGATGGAAGGCGAAACGGGGGGCGCCTTGGCGAGGCACCCCCCGTTTTCGTGCTTCCCGCTCGCCGGTCACGGCGTCAGACGACCAGGCCGTCCTTCGCGAATGCCTGGATGATCCGCCGCACGTCGGCGCGGAGTGCGTCCCGGTCGGTATGGCTCAGAGAGCCGGCCACGGCCTCCGCGATCGAGCCGGTGTCATGCCGGCCGTCGCAGTAGGTGAGGACGAGCGCGGCGGTGAAGTCGAGGCGGTCGGCTCGCGGACCAGAGTCGTCGTGCAACGCCAAGCCGCCGCCAACGGAGTGGAAGCGGAGGTCGGTGCGGGCTCTGGGGTAGCGACGGCGAGGCGATGTTTTTTGCACATCACAAAATTACCATCTGGTTAACAAAGCGCAACCTGCAGCCGCGCAAAGATTTCCACACAACGTCGCCTTGTGTGGAAAACCGATTCGCACGGCATTCGGCGACAGGATGTTGCGGCCCCGGGCGAGCGCCCGCTCGCCACCCGCGTCGAGTTGCTGCCCCCGCGACCTTGCCCCTATCTTCCCCCGCTCCCGTACCCCTCCACCTCCGACCGCCGAGCTCGATGGCCGACACCTCCTTGATGGACAAGCTCGTCTCGCTCGCCAAGCGACGCGGCTTCGTCTTCCAGTCCTCCGAGATCTATGGCGGCCTCGGCTCCGTCTGGGATTACGGACCGCTGGGGGTCGAGCTCAAGAAGAACGTCAAGGACCGCTGGTGGCGGGCGATGGTCCACGCCCGGGACGACATCGAGGGCCTGGATGCGGCGATTCTCATGCACCCCAAGGTCTGGGAGGCCTCAGGCCACGTCGCCGGGTTCACCGATCCGCTGGTGGACTGCAAGCACTGCAAGAACCGCTTCCGCGCCGACGACCCCCGGATCAAGGGAACACCCGGGCAGCCGGACGCCCAGTGCCCGGTGTGCGGCAGCAAGGGCACGCTCACCGAGCCGCGTCTGTTCAACCTGATGTTCAAGACGTTCATGGGCCCGGTCGAGGATCAGGCCGCGATCGTCTATCTCCGGCCCGAGACCGCGCAGGGCATCTACGTCAACTACCTGAACGTGCTCAACTCCTCCCGCCAGCGGATTCCGTTTGGAATCGCCCAGATCGGGAAGGCGTTCCGCAACGAGATCACGCCCGGGAACTTCATCTTCCGCACGCGCGAGTTCGAGCAGATGGAGATGCAGTTCTTCGTGAAGCCGGGCACCGACGAGGAGTGGTTCGAGCGCTGGCGGGCCTGGCGCCTGGAGTGGCACCAGGCTCTCGGCCTCGCTCCGGAGCGGCTCCGGTTTCACCAGCACGGGCCGGACGAGCTGGCC
Organism: Gemmatimonadales bacterium; assembly: GCA_036391215.1. GTDB lineage: Bacteria > Gemmatimonadota > Gemmatimonadetes > Gemmatimonadales > GWC2-71-9 > DASQPE01. Next base: position 15,170 of record DASWAI010000083.1, on the reverse strand, counting down.
CACTACGCCAAGGCCGCCTTCGACATCCAGTACGAGTTCCCGTTCGGCTGGCAGGAGATCGAGGGCGTCCACAACCGCACCGATTTCGATCTCGGCCGGCACCAGCAGTACTCGGGCAAGAAGCTCGAGTACTTCGACCAGGCGGCGAACGAGCGGTACATCCCCTACATCGTCGAGACCTCGGCCGGGGCCGACCGCGTGACCTTGACCCTGATGGTGGACGCGTACCGCGAGGAGCAGGTCGAGGGCGAGACCCGCGTCGTCCTCGGGTTCCACCCCGCGATCGCCCCGATCAAGGCGGGCGTGTTCCCCCTGGTGAAGAAGGACGGGATGCCCGAGCTCGCGACCGAGCTGTATCACGCGCTCAAGCGCAAGCTCCCGGTCTTCTACGACGACAGCGGCGCGATCGGGCGCCGCTACCGGCGGATGGACGAGGCGGGGACGCCGTTCTGCATCACCATCGATGGGGACACGGTCAGCGCCCGGACGGTGACGATCCGCCACCGCGACTCGATGAGCCAGGACCGGGTAGGCCTGGACCAGGTCGAGGCCTATCTGCGCGAGCGGCTCGAGGCGTGACGCCGGCAGTCACGCGCCGTTCCCGATGCGCCTTGCCGACTTCGAGGCTCTCGTGCGCCGGCTCTCCGCCGAAGTCCCGCCCGCGTTCTTCGACGGCGTAGCCGAAGTCGTCGTCTCGCCCAGGAGCGTGCCCCACCCGACCCGGGCGGACATCTACACGTTGGGGGAGTGCATCCCGCTGCCCGCGCCGGAGGGCGCGCCCGCGCGGGCCATCCAGAGCCGGATCGTGCTCTACCACGGCTCGTTCGCGAAGCTCGCCCGGCTCGATCCGGAGTTCGACTGGCGAGAGGAGGCGTGGGAGACGCTGACCCACGAGCTCCGCCACCACGTCGAGTGGCGCGCCCGCGCCCCGGCGCTCGAGGCTTACGACCGGGCGGCGGAGGAGAACTTCGCCCGGCAGGAGGGGGAGCGGTTCGACCCCGCCTTCTATCTCGATGGGGATTCCCCCGCTGAAGGCGTCTACGAGATCGACGGCGACTTCTTCCTCGACCGCGTCGTGCAAGCGCCGCCGGCCTCGCTCGAGCTCGACTGGCATGGCGAGCACTATCGGGCTTCCGTCCCGCCCGCGCTCTCCCTCCCCGCCTTTCTCACGATCGACGGCCTGGCCGAGCCTCCGCCCGGCGACGTGGTGCTGGTGCTGCGTCGAAAGGCGCGCCTCACGGATCTGTTCCGGCGGGCCGAGCCGTTCATCGCGACGGTTCGCGTGGCGTCCCGTTGACGGTCCCGCGCGGGCCGGCCAACCTACCTCGCATGAAGTCGCCGGTCGCGCTGGAAATAGAGCCTGCAACGGCGGACCGCTGGGCCGACGTCGTGGCCCTCTTCGGCCGGCGGGGCGCGTGCGGAGGGTGCTGGTGCATGTACTGGCGCCGGTCCGCGGCCGAATACGAGCGGGGCAAGGGCCGGGGCAACCGGGACGCGCTGAGGCGCCTGGTGGCGCGTGGGGCGACGCCCGGCCTGCTGGCCTACGCCGGCGGAGCGCCGGTGGGCTGGTGCGCCGTGGCGCCGCGCGAAGCGTATCCGCGCCTCGAGCGGGCGCGCGTGCTCAAGCGGATCGACGATCGGCCGGTCTGGTCGGTCGTGTGTCTGTTCGTCGCGAAGAAATGCCGGCGGCGCGGAGTCTCGGTGGCGTTGCTGGAGGCGGCCGCGGCATTCGCCGCGTCGCGCGGGGCCCGGATCCTCGAGGGCTATCCGGTCGAGCCGCGCGGCGCCATGCCGGACGCCTTCGCGTGGACCGGCACTGCGGCGGCCTTTCGCGCGGCGGGCTTCCGGGAGGCGGCCCGGGGGTCGCCCACCCGCCCGATCATGCGGCGCGCGCTCGGCCGCGGCGACTGAGCCGCTCCCGCTCGACGCCCGACTGGTCCCGGCCGGGCGTGGCTTCATATATTCCGGCACCATGACATACGAGACCATCACGACCCTCGACGGGCCGGAGGTCCTTGCCCGGGCGAAGCGGTTCTTCGCCGAGCGGGTGCCGCTCTCCGCGGCGTACCCCGAGAAGGAGGGGCCGGCCTACCTGGTGCTCCGCGGCCAGGGAGGAGAGGAGATCGCGCTCGCCGTGGCCGCCGCGCCCGGCGGGACCCGGGTGCGCGGTTCCACGCTGTTGTTCGACCAGGCCGTCGACCGCTTCCTCTCCACTCTGCCGGCCCCGGCCGACCTCCCCGCATGACGGGCACCGTCCCGCTGCGGGTGATGGTACTCGACGCCTGGGACGCGGTCACGCTGGACCTTCCCCTCTCGACCTCGCTCGGCGATCTCAAGCGCGAGGCCCTGGCCCGGGCGCGGGTCCGGGGCGACCCCGACGCGTATCTCGTGAAGTTCCGCGGCGCGGAGCTCGACGACGAGCGCCGGTCGCTCCAGGAAGCCGGTGTTCCGGCCAACGCGCCGCTGATCGTTCTTTCCCGCCGCAGGCGTCCGGTGAGGTAGAGATGCTGCTCTCGACCGGTGCGGGCCGTACGATGACGTTCGTGGCGTCCGCGTTTCTCGGATTCGACGGCGCGGCGCTCGCGGGGCTCGGGATCTGGACCGGTCATCTATTGGTGGCGCTGATCGGCGTCGCCCTCTTCGTCTCGTCGGGCCTGCTGCTCGTCTATTGGCGCTGGCACCGGCGGCAGCTCGAGGAGATCGCCGCCGCCCGTCGCGCGGTGCGGGACGAAGCGGAGTCCCTCCGGGAGCTGCTGCGCGGCGGCTGAGTCGTGCCCGTCGCCGTCTTCACCCACCCCGACTGCCTGCGCCACGACCCGGGCCCGAACCACCCGGAGACGCCCGCGCGTCTCCGGGTGCTGCTCGAGCGCCTCCGCCGCGAGCCGGCCGTGGTCCTGCACGACGTGGCGCCGGCGCCGCGGCCGGCGCTCGTCGCGGTCCACGGCGACGCCTACCTGCGGTCGGTCGAGGCGTTGAGTGCCCGCGGTGGGGGGACGCTCTTCCTCGACACGATCCTCAACCGGGCCAGCTGGTCGGCGGCGCTCGGGGCGGCCGGCGCGGCGCTCGCCGCCGTGGACCACGCGCACGCGGGGATGGGGCACGCCTTCGCCGCGGTGCGGCCGCCCGGCCATCACGCGCTCGCGTCCCGGGGCATGGGGTTCTGCCTGATCAACAACGTCGTCGTCGCGGCCCGGCAGGCGCAGCGCTTCGGCCGCGCGCGGGTGCTGGTCGTGGACTGGGACGTGCACCACGGGAACGGGACCCAGGCGCTGGTGGAGACCGATCCCTCGATCCGGTACGTCTCGCTCCACCAGTGGCCCTGGTACCCGGGGACCGGCGCGGCGGAGGAGCGCGGGGTGGGCAACGTCTTCAACGTGCCGCGCGGGCCGGGGCATCCGCCGGAGCTCTACGTCGGCGATCTGTGGGCGGCGATCGTGGCGGCCACCACGGACTGGACCCCCGACCTCACGCTGGTCTCCGCCGGATTCGACGGCATGCGCGGCGATCCGCTCGGCGGGTTCACGCTCGAGCCCGGGCACTATGCCGACCTCACGCACCGCCTGCGCGGGCGGCTCCCGCGCACGCCGATCGTCGGCGTGCTGGAGGGAGGGTATATCCCTGAGCGGCTGGCGGAGGGCGCCGCCGCGCACGTGCTCGCGCTGGCCTGACCGCTGGCTTGCCGGCGTGGCGGCCGGGTTGCCCTCCCGATATACTCCACCCCGTCTTTCTCCGGGGCCCGCCGTGTCCACCGAACTCCACGTCGAAGCCGAGATCCTCGAGCTGGCCACGCGCCATCCGTTCCTGATCGCGCGGGGCGGGCAGGCCGTTCACAACACGGTGTGGGTGCGGGTGCGCGACCGCGACGGCCACGTCGGCTGGGGCGAAGCGGCCCCGACGACCTACTACGGCGAGACTCCGGAGACCGTGCTGGCCGCGCTCAACGTGTACGCGGCGCAGCTGCCGGCGGACCCCTTCGATCTCGAGGCGGCGGAGCACGCGCTCCGGGCGACGCTGGGCGGCAATCCCTCCGCGCGCGCCGCGCTGTCCACCGCGCTCCATGATCTGGTCGGCAAGCGTCTGGGCGTGCCCCTCTGCCGGCTCTGGGGCCTCGACGCTGCGAAAACGCCCATCTCCACGTTCACCATCGGCCTCGACACGCCGGACAAGATGCGGGCCAAGGTGATCGAGGCCGAGCCGTATCCCGTGCTCAAGGTGAAGCTCGGGACCGACCGGGACGACGAGATCCTGCGGACGGTACGCGGTGCCACCGCCAAGGAGCTGCGGGTGGACGCCAACTGCGGCTGGACCCGGAAGCAGGCGATCCGCATGCTCCCGGTGCTGGAGGAGTTCGGTGTGACGGTGCTGGAACAGCCGCTCCCGCCGCACGACCGCGACGGTCTCGCCCTGGTCACCCGGGCGTCGCGCATTCCCGTGATCGCGGACGAGAGCTGCCTCGTCGCCACCGACATCCCGCCGCTCGTAGGGGCGGTCGACGGCATCAACATCAAGCTGGCCAAGTGCGGCGGCCTGCGGGAGGCGCTCCGCATGATCGCGGTGGCCCGCGCGCACGGCCTGATGGTGATGGTGGGCTGCATGATCGAGTCGTCCATCGCGATCACCGCCGCGGCCCACTTCACGCCCCTCGTGGACATCGCGGATCTTGACGGCGCGGCCCTGCTCGCGGCCGATCCGTTCGCCGGCGCCACGATCGAGCGGGGCCGGATTGCGCTTCCCTCCGGACCGGGGCTTGGCGTGCGGCAGCGATGACCGCGTACGCGCACGTCGCCCTCCCGCTCCCGCTCCACTCGACCTACACCTACCGGATTCCCGAGACCCTGGCCGATCGCGTGGGGCCGGGGGCCCGCGTCGTCGTGCCGGTGCGTCGGCGGGAGCTCATCGGGCTGGTGGTCTCGCTGGACGATGCGGCTCCGGACGTGGCGCCGCGGGACGTCCTCGCCGCTCCCGACGCCGAGCCCGCGCTGCCGGCGCCGCTGCTTCGGACCGCGGAGTGGATCGCCGGCTATTATGGCGCGCCGATCGGCCTGACCCTCAAGGCCGCGCTTCCCGGCGGTATGTGGGGTGCGTCGCAGGTCGTCGTGACGCGCGTACCCGGCGGCCTCGCGACCGGCGGCACGGCCGGCGATCTGCTCGAGTGGCTCGACGGACGCGGCGGGGAGGCCGCGGTCCCCGCGATCGCCCGCGGGCTCAAGCGGCCGGTCTGGGACGTCGTGGACCGGCTGGAGCGGGCGGGCGCCGTGACGCTGCGGGTGGAGCCGCCGGAGACCGAGGCCGATCGGGCGACCGAGCGGCTGCTCGTCCTCGCGGGCGAGCCGCCGTCGTTGATCGAGCGGGAGCGCGTCTTCAAGCGGAGGGTGCGCCAGCGGGCGCTCTACGAGGCCGTGGAGGGGCTGGGCGGGCGCGCGCCGGTGCGCCACGTCCTGGAGCGGCTGGGGTTCGACGCGGCGCTCGTCCGGGCGCTGGTGCAGGGCGGACTCGCCCGCGTCGAGCTGATCGAGCGGGTGCGCGATCCCTTCGCCGACGCGCCGGCGTCGCCGCCGCCCGCGACCCTCACCCCGGCCCAGGAGGCCGCGCTCGCCGCGATCGCGACCCTCGGCGCCGGCGCCGGCGCGCTGCTCTACGGCGTCACCGGCAGCGGCAAGACCCTGGTGTACCTCGAGGCGGTGCGGCGGGTGCTCGCGCGGGGCCGCGGCGCGATCGTGCTCGTCCCGGAGATCGGGCTCACGCCCCAGACGGTGAGCCGGCTCCGCGGCGCGTTCGGCGACGATGTCGCCGTGCTGCACAGCGGCCTCTCCGACGGCGAGCGGGCCGACGCGTGGCGCCTGCTCCGGCGGGGCGAGCGGCGGGTGGCCGTGGGGGCGCGCTCGGCGATCTTCGCGCCCGTCCCCGACCTCGGCATCGTAGTGGTGGACGAGGAGCACGAGGCCGGCTACAAGAACGGCGAGGCCCCCCGCTATCACGCCCGGGACGTGGCCGCGGTGCGGGCCCGCCTCGAGGGGGCGGTGCTGGTTCTCGGGAGCGCCACGCCCGCGCTCGAGACCATGACCCGCGCCGAAAGGGGCGAGGTGGCGCTGCTCCGGCTCCCGGACCGGGTGGGCATGCGGCCGCTCCCGCCGGTCGAGCTGGTGGATCTCCGCACCGCGCCCCGGGTGGCGGGCACCGGCCCGGTGCCCTGGTCGATCCAGCTCGACGAGGCGGTCGGGACGACGCTGGCGCGTCGGGAGCAGGCGCTGCTCCTCCTCAACCGCCGCGGCTGGGCGGCGTTCCTCCAGTGCCCCGACTGCGGCGACGTCCGGCAATGCCCCAACTGCACCGTCTCGCTCACCGTGCACCGGGCGCCCGAGAAGCTGCGCTGCCACTATTGCGGGCACGAGGAGCCGCTGGTGCGGGTGTGCCCCGCCTGCGGGCACGAGGTCCAGGAGATGCGCGGCGTGGGGACGCAGCAGCTCGAGCGGCTCCTGACGGAGCGGTTCGCCGAGGCGCGGATCGCGCGGATGGATCTCGACGCTACGAGCACCAAGTGGTCGCACCAGCGGATACTGGGCGGGGTCGAGCGCGGGGACGTGGACGTGCTGGTCGGCACCCAGATGATCGCCAAGGGGCTCGATTTTCCCAACGTGACGCTGGTCGGCGTGGTGGACGCGGACACCGGCCTGTATCTGCCGGACTTTCGCTCGGCCGAGCGGACCTTTCAGCTGCTGGCGCAGGTGGCGGGGCGGGCGGGACGGGGACCCAAGGGGGGTCGCGTGCTGGTGCAGACCCGGAACCCGAGGCACCACGCGCTGACGAGCGCCGCGGCGCACGACACCGAGGGATTTCTCCGGCGGGAGCTCGAGCTGCGCCGGTCGCCGCCGTATCCGCCGGTTGTCGCGCTCGTGAACCTGGTGGTCTCGGGCCCGGAGGAGGACGCCGTGGGACGGCGCGCGGCGGAATTGGCGGACTGGTGCACGGCCCTGGTCGCCCGCTTCGGGCTTCCGCTCGAGGTGCTCGGCCCCGCGCCCTGTCCGCTCGCCCGGATCAAGGAGCGCTGGCGCTGGCACGTCCTGCTCAGGGGGCCCTCCCCCGCGCTCGGCCGGGTGGTGCGGTACGGCGCGCGCCGGCTCACGCGCGCCGGCGACATCCGGGTCGTGATCGACCGCGACCCGGTGTCGCTGCTCTAGCCGGACTTGCCGCCGCCGCGCCGGGCGGCGCTCAGTGCAGCGCGCGCCACCCCACTTCGGCTCCGACGTAGAAGTTGATCCCCGGGGCGGGCTCGAGCACCCGGGGCGCGTTGACGAGGCGGTCGAACCCGTTGATCGTCACCGACCCGACGTACTGCTTGTCGAACAGGTTGTTCACCGCCACGAAGGGCCGCACCACCGTGCGTCCCAGGTCCCCGTCCCAGCTCACCCGGACGTTGGTCACGCCCGCGCCCCAGCCGTCCACCTTCACCGTGTTCGCGTCGTCGGCGTAGATGAACGAGCTCATCGTGTGATCCAGGTCGACCGCGAGGCCCCAGCCCGGCTCCGCACGCAGCCCGACCCGCGCGAAGTGACGGGGCACCCCGGGGAGGCGGTTGCCGTCGAGGGTGTCCACGCCCGCGGTGCTGACGACCTTGTAGTCGGCGAACACGTACCTGGCGAACGTGTAGGAGCCGAAGACCCGAAGGCCCCGGAACGGCGTGGCGGTGAGCCCGAGCTCGATCCCGTCGTTGTGGGTCTTGCCCACGTTCCGGAAATAGGCCCGGCCGCCGACCTCCTGGTACTGGACGATCGCGTCGCTGATGCGGCCGAGGAATCCTGCGACGCTGTATTCGACGTGCGGGCCGAGCCGCCCGCGCGCGCCGATCTCGTAGTTCCAGGCCCGCTGCGGGCCGAGCTGGTCGTTGAACCCGGTGCTGCCGTCGGGCCGGTTGGCCAGCTCGGTCGTCGTCGGCGTCTCGAATGACGTGGAGACGTTGGCGTAGGGCACCACGGCGTCGGACACGAAGTAGCTGAGCCCCCAGTTCCCGTTCCACGACCCGAGGTTCCGGCTGCCGCTGTTGGAGCCGACGTGGTCCTCGACCGTGAACGTCACCCGGTCGTAGCGGGCGCCCGCCGCGGCGAGGAGGCGCGGGGTGGCGGCCCAGTTCACCTGCACGAAGGGCCCGAGCTCCGTCACCTTCTCCCGCTGATCGAGGAAGGGCGGGTCCGTGGGCACGCCGCTCACGGCGCGGGAGTTGGTCCGGTCGTCGCGCATGGCCTGGAAGTCCACGCCGCCGGTGACCCGGGGCGCGGCGGCCGCGGCGCCCAGTCGCCGGCTGACCGTCGCGCGGGCGCCGCCCACCGCCCGGTCGATCGCCACGTACGTGCCGGCCGTCGGGCCCGGCAGGGTCGGCGGCGGCGTCGCGAGCGGATTCTTCAGGTCGCGCAGCAGGCCGAACACGGAAACGTTGACCTCGTTGAGCGACGCGTCCACGTGCTTGAACAGGATGGCGAGCTGCTGCTGCTGGACGTCCTTGTCCGCCGCGCGGCGGATGTTCCCCGCCGACGCCGTGTCCGGATTCGCCAGGTACTCTGCCGAGGTGAGCGCGCCCGGGTTCTGCGCCTTGGGGTCGTCCGCCGCCCCGAACCGGACGCCGAGCAGGGTGTTGCCGGAGATCGCGTAGTCGATCGCCGCGTTGAGAAGCCGGAAGTCGGCCGCGCTCTGCTGGCGGAAACCGTCCCACAGGAGCCGCGACAGCGACAGCGTTCCGCTCACGGGGCCGGTCCGCCCCGACGTCCGGCTCTGCCACTTGAACAGCCCGTACGAGCCGCCCTCGACCCGCGCGTACTGGGCGAACGGCCCCGGATCGGCCGGCTCGGACTGCAGACTGATGACCCCGCCGGAAGCGTTCCCGTACAGCGAGGATGCGGAGCCGCGCAACACCTCGATCCGGCCAATCGAGCCGAACTCCACGTTGGTGAGCTGGCTCTGGCCGTCGGGCAGCGTCTGCGGGACGCCGTCGAGCAGGATCTTGACCCCGCGCGTGCCGAAGCTGGACCGGCTCCCGAAGCCGCGGATGGACAGCCGTTGGTCGAGCGAGAAGTTGTAGCGGTTGGCGACGTACACGCCGGGGAGATCGTTCAGGGACTCGTCCAGACCGAGCGTCGCCTGGCCGCGGCGGATATCGGTCGTACCCAGCACGCTCACCGCCGCGGGCACCCGCTCGAGCGGCTCGGGCGTCCGCGTGACCGTGACCTCGATCGTCTCGAGCCGCTGGACGGTGTCGCGGGTGGCGGAGTCGGGCCGGGCGGGTTGCTGGGCCTGGAGCGCGGCCGGGGCCGCCGCGAGGACGAGGGCGATGACAAGGCGACGCGCTGCCGCACGTGTCCGGAGATGCACGGGCGATCCTTGGGGTTCGGGAATGGGATTGGGGTGTCCGCGCGATCGTTCGCAGGCTCCGTGCCGCCGCGCCGCGGGGAGCGCCTGGGCGCGAAAGACTTGGCGTCGCACGAGGTTCCTCGTGCCGAGGCGCAGGCGAGCTGTCGCCGGGCGCCGCGGGGAATGGGGGATCTGCCCCAGCGGTGGGTCAGGTAACCCACTTGCGCCGCGCCGACGCCTGCCGAACGGTCTGCTTGTATACCCCTTCGGGGCAGCCTAGGTTTCGCCTGCTTATGAGCGCCACCGCCGACAAGCAGACGACCACCTACCAGTTCCCCGACTTCAGCAAGCCACCCTTCCTGGGGGCGCCGGAGGCGCGGTTCGAGGCGCTGCCGGCCGACGGCGTGCTGCCCGAAGGCTTCTTCTCCACGTCCAACCTGCCGACCTACATCAATGTGGCGGGCCGCTGGCTCATGCCGACCCGTCCCCGCATGGATTGCGTGGTCGTCCGGCGCGGGGACGAGCTGGAGACGATCGAGCCCCGCCGGCTGAAGCGGGGCGACGCCGTCGCGATGGGCGAGGCGGAAGACGGCAGCGCGGGCATCGTGGTCCACGCCGACGGCTTCCTCGGCGGCAGCCACGGGGCCAACGAGTTCCGCTTCATGTCCACCGAGGTGAGCCGCGAGCGCCCGGTGAACTACGAGGAGCTGGCGCGGCGCCTGGTCGAGGAGAAGCAGGCGGGCGGCTACCTCGTGTGGGTCGTCGGGCCGGCGCTGGTGCACTCACGGGCGCGCGCCGACTTCGAGTGGTTCATCGCGAACGGGTTCGTGCAGGCGGTGCTGGTGGGCAACGCCGTCGCCGTGCACGACATCGAGGCCGCCATCTTCGGCACGACCCTGGGCATGACCAACACCGGCGAGCCCACCGAGGGCGGGCACGGGCTCCACATGCGGGCCATCAACCGCGTGCGCGCGGCCGGCTCGATCGAGCAGGCGGTCCGCGCGGGCCTGATCCGGAGCGGCATCATGCACGCGCTCGTGACCCACCGGGTCCCGTTCGTGCTCGCCGGGTCCATCCGCGACGACGGGCCGCTGCCCGGCGTCTTGAGCGACACGCTGGCCGCGCAGGACGCCATGCGCGAGTACACGGTGAAGGCCACCGGCGCCATCTTCGTCGCGACCGCGCTCCACGCCATTGCGGTGGGGAACATGCTGCCGGCGTTCCATACCCGCCACGGCCCGCCCGCGCCGCTCATGACGATCTGCGTGGACCAGACGGAGTTCGTCGTCAACAAGCTCAAGGACCGGGGCACCCACCAGGCGTACGGGGTGGTGACCAACGCCCAGGACTTCATGCACGTCCTCAGATTCTACGTGGAGCGATGGGCGCCGGCATCGGACTGAATCGGCCGGCCGAGGCGCCCGGCGTCGGGCCGGGCTGGACCCGGCTCGCGGAAGCGGTGGCGCAGCACCTGCCCGCCGCGGAGATCGACGCGGTGTGGGCCTTCCCCAACCTCCGCCGCGACGGGCGGGAATGGGGCACCGCGGTCGTCTCCCGGGTCGAGGGCGACCGCCGCCGGATCTATACCGCCACGTACCAGCTCGTGCTCAAGGGCAAGGAGCGGGGGCGGTTCGAGGCGGCCGTGGAGGAAGTGGGCAGCGGGTCGATCGACACGCTGGCGGAGCTCCTTCGCGAGGTCCACAAGCGCACCGACGACGAGCACCCGCCCGTGCCGGTGGCGCTCGCCGACTGGTTCCCGGGCCCCGCCGATGGCACGGCTCGATAGAGGTGAAGGCGCGGCCCTGCTCGAGCGCTTTCGCCGCCATCTCCGCGACCGGCACCTTCCCGTCACCCGCCAGCGGGACCTCGTCGCCCGCACGGTCCTCACCTCCGACGAGCACCTCTCCGTCGAAGCCATCCAGAAGCGCCTGAAGGAGCTGGGCGAGCACATCGGCACCGCCACGATCTACCGCACGCTGGACGTGCTGGTGCGCAGCGGGCTGGTTCGCGCGCACGACTTCGGCGAGGGTTTCAAGCGCTACGAACCGATGCCGCAGCAGGCGCACCACGAACACCTCATCTGCCTGCGCTGCGGCCAGGTGGTCGAGTTCCAGAACGAGCGGCTCGAGCGGATGCTTCCGATCATCGCCGACGAGCACGCGTTCCAGCATCAGCGGCACCGGGTCGAGATCTACGGCCTCTGCCGCGACTGCCGCCGCCGCGACCTGGGACCGCTGGGAGAGGAGGCGTGAGCGAGCCGGCCGGGCTCGGCCTTTTCGTCGCGTTCCTGGCGGGGCTGCTGAGCTTTCTCTCGCCCTGCGTCCTGCCCCTGGTGCCGTCCTACATCGGCTTCCTCACGGGGATGACGCTGCCCGAGATGACCGGCCGGCGCCGGGTCGCGCTGCTGCACGCGGTCCTCTTCGTCGCCGGCTTCTCCCTGATCTTCATCCTGCTCGGCGCGAGCGCCACCGCGCTCGGCGGCGCGCTCAAGTATTACCAGGTGTGGATTGCCCGGGTGGGCGGCGTGCTGGTGATCCTGTTCGGCCTGGTCTGCCTCGGCGTGGTCAAGGCCGGGTTCCTCGAGCAGGAGCGGCGGCTCCAGCTGCAGCACAAGCCGGTGGGCTACCTCGGCTCCGTCTTGGTGGGCATGGCGTTCGGCGCCGGGTGGACGCCCTGCATCGGCCCCGTGCTCGGCGCGATCCTGAGCCTCGCCGCCACCAGCGACAGCGTCCCCCGCGGCATGCTCCTCCTCGGCGTCTACTCGGCCGGGCTGGCCGTGCCGTTCCTGCTCGCCGCCGTCGCGGTGGAGTCGTTCCTCGAATGGTTCCAGCGCTTCCGCCGGTACCTGCCGTGGGTCATGCGGGTGAGCGGGGTGCTGCTGATCTTCGTCGGGATCCTCATGGCCACCGGGCAGTTCACGCGGCTCGCGGGGTGGCTGCAGGGCCTCACGCCGGCGTTTCTGCGGGACCGGATCTGACGTCCTCCAGCTCCTCCTCCAGCTGCTGCCGGCGGAGCAGCTCCCAGTAGCGCCCGCCCAGCGCCGCCAGCGTTTCGTGGGTTCCCTGCTCGACCACGCGGCCGCCGTCGAGCACCAGGATCCAGTCGGCCTCGCGCACGGCCGCGAGCCGGTGCGACACGATGACGCTCGTGCGGCCGGCGAGCGCGTCGCGGAGCCCCGCGAGGATCTTGGTCTCCGTCTGCGCGTCCACCGCGCTCAGCGCGTCGTCCAGCACGAAGATCGGCGGGCTCTGCGCCAGCGCCCGGGCGATGGCCGCGCGCTGCTTCTGCCCCCCCGACAGGTTGATCCCCCGCTCGCCCAGCATCGTGTCGAAGCCCCGCGGCAGCGCCCCCAGGGCCTCGCTGAGCTGCGACGTCTCGGCCACGCGCTCGAGCCGGCCGTCGTCGGGCGCGCCGAGGAGCACGTTCTCCCGCAGCGTCGCGCTGAAGAGGAACGTCTCCTGCGGAACGAAGCCCACCGCGCGGTGCAGCTCGTCCGGCGCCAGCTGCCGGATGTCCACGCCGTCGATCAGGACCCGTCCGCGGTCGGGGTCATAGGTCCGCACGAGGAGATCCACCAGCGTGGTCTTGCCCGCGCCCGTCGCCCCGACAATCGCCAGGGACCGGCCGGGCGCCAGCGAGAAGGAGACGTCCTCGAGCACCCAGCCGCGCTCGGGGGCAGTCGGGTAGCGGAACCAGACTCCCTCGACGGCGAGGGCGCGGGCCCGCCCCGCCGGCGGCAGCGCCGCCGGGGCTTCCGGCGGGACGATCGCGGGCCGCTCGCCGAGGACCTGGTTGATCCGCGCCATCGCCGCGGCACCGCGCTGCACCAGGTTGATCGCCCAGCCGAGCGCGATCATGGGCCACACCAGCATCGCGAGGTAGACACCGAACGCGACGAACGCGCCGACGCTCACGGTGCCGGCCACGACGAGGCGCCCGCCGACGTAGAGGATCGCGGCGGCCCCGAGCCCGCCGAAGAGCGTCAGGACCGGGTAGAACACGCCCTGGACCTTGGCGAGCGAGAGGTTGCGGCCGAGGTACTCCTGGTTGAGCCGGCGGAAGGCGGCGGTCTCCGCCTCCTCCTGGCGGTAGGCCCGCACGACCCGGACGCCGGACAGGTTCTCGTGCACGAAGTTGGTGAGCTCGCCGAACTGGTTCTGGATCTCCAGCGTGCGGCGGTGGATGCGCTGCCCGAGGGACACCATCGCGATCGGGAGCCCTACCAGCGGCAGCAGCGCGAGGCCGGTGAGGAGCGGGCTGATGTGGAGCATGGCTGGAATGATCAGGGTCGCCCTGATTATTGTATCTACCAGGTACATGAGGGCCGGACCGGCCACCATGCGCACGGCAAGCAGGTCGTTCGTCGCGCGGGCCATGATGTCGCCCGTGGCGTACCGATCGTAGAACTCCGCCGACATCCGCTGAAGATGGTCGTAGAGCGAGTTCCGCAGATCGCACTCGATCCGGCGGCTGGCGCTGTTGAGGATGTCGCGCATGAAGTACCGCGCCACCCCGCCGATCACGGCCACGCCCACCAGCAGCAGGGCGACGTGCTCCACCTGCGCGGGCGGGGCGGACGTGCGGAGCGCGTCGATGCCCCGCTCGAGGAAGCGGGGCCCGAGGACATTGAAGTAGTTGGACAACAGGACCATGGCCATGCCCGCGGCGAACGTGCCGCGGTACGGCCGCAGGAAGGGCACCAACGCCCGCAGCTCGCGCATAGGGCTGCAATGTCATGGCATCGGGAACACCGGGCAAGTCACGCCACAGTGGAGGAAATACGGATGAAGACGACCATGCTCATCGTGCTCGCGGCGCTCGCCGTCGGCGCTTGCGGTCGAGGCGAGCCGAAGCAGGCCGTGGCCGGCGCGGACAGCCTGCAGCGGGATCTGCAGCTCGCCCCCGTCGATACATCGAAGCCGATCAACGACCAGCCGGCCGCGGCCCCGGCCCCGGCGCCGGAGCCCGCGCCCGCTCCCAGGGCGGCGGCTGCCGCCCCCAAGCCCAAGCCCAAGCCGAAGCCGGCTGCGGCGGCACCGGCACCGGCCGCGGCGCCGGCACCGGCCGCTGCCCCGATTCCGCTCGTGGCGGCGGCGGGCACGCACATCTCCGCCACGATGAACGATTCGATCAGCACCGCGAAGAACAAGGTAGGGGATGTGATCAAGGCCACGGTCGCGACCGACGTGAAGGACGACCAGGGCCGGGTGGTCATCCCCGCGGGCTCGACGGTGTCGCTCAAGATCACGGCGCTCCACGAGTCGGAGAACAAGAGCGACAAGACCGGCACGCTCACGCTGGCGACCCAGGACATCTCGGTCAACGGCAAGGTCTACGCGCTCGACGCCTCGATCGACGAGGTCGCGCGAGAGCTGGTCGGCCGCAAGACCAACATAGGTGACATCGCCAAGGTCGGCGCCGGCACGGGGATCGGCGCGGTGGTCGGCCGCGTCATCGGTGGGAGCACCAAGGGGGCCATCATCGGCGGCGTGATCGGCGGTGCGGTCGGTACCCAGCGTGCCATCGAGACCAAGGATCGCGACGTGGTGGTTCCAGCGGGGAGCAACGTGGCGCTGACGCTGCGGGCGCCGGTGCAGCCCCAGTGACAAGTGAGCAGTGAGAAGTGAGGAGGGGGCTCGGGATGCACCGGGCCCCCTTCTCCCTGTCCCTTGCTTCCCTCCCCCCCGCCCACTTCAATTCTCCCGCATGTCCGACAGCTTCCGCGATGCGCGGCTCACCGAGCATCGCAACCCTCGCACCACTGCCATTGACGTCGCCACTCCTCTCGAGATCGTCGACCTGATCGGCGCCGAGGACGCGGGCGTGCCTGC
>DASWAI010000082.1:0-4023 GCA_036391215.1 Gemmatimonadales bacterium | reverse complement strand
GGGTCGTAGGTTCGCTGCACGGGCCGGCGCCGATAGGGTACCGGGTGGCGGGGGTCCGACACGTATCCGTCGAAGGCCCGGTCGCCGGCGGCGGGCGGAGTGAAGGAGAGCCCGCCGTTCTCGCGGAAGTACAGGTTGCGGCTCCGCGCCTCGGGCGGCGGCCACCGGTCGAACGCGCGCCAGCGGTCGTCCCCGCCCTCGAAGACCAGCGCCTCCGACAGCGGGAGCGAGTCGCGACCCTTGAGCCAGTGCGCGAACCAGGGCGCTTGGATCCGCTCGCGGAAGTACCGCGCCGTGCTGCTTCCGAAATCGATCTCGCCCAGGGCCCGCCCGTCGCCGGCGCTCCAGCCGCCGTGGTTCCACGGGCCGACCACTAGCTCGTTCACACGGCCGGTGTCCAGGCGCTCCAGCGTCGCGTAGGTCTTGAGGGCGCCGTAGAAATCCTCCTGGTCCCACCAGCCGCCCACCGTGAGCGTGGGCACGGTCAGTTTCCGCAGGTAGGTCGGGAGGGCCCGGGCGCGCCAGAAGGCGTCGTACGCCGGATGGGCGACGAAGTTGGTCCAGCTCGGGGAGCGGCCGGCGAGGAGGCGGGTGAGGCTCGAGAGCGGCCCCTGCGCCAGATACCAGTCGTACGTGTCGTATCCGCCGGTCGGCGGCGGGAGGGACATGTCCCGGGACAGCTCCATCTCGGAGCCGTACTCGAAGCCGTAGGTCAGCCGGAAGGCGCCCTGGTGGAAGAAGTCGTCGCCCATCCAGGTGTCGGTCATCGGCGCCTGGGGAGAGATCGCCTTGACGGCGGGGTGCGGATTGATGCCCGCCATCGCGGCGAGCCAGCCCGGGTAGGAGATGCCGAGCACGCCCACCGTGCCGGTGGTGTTGGGCACGTTCCTCACGAGCCACTCGACCGTATCGTAGGTGTCGGTCGTTTCGTCCACACCCGCGGAGTCCGCGGGGTCGTGCAAGGGCCGATTCATGAGGAACCGGCCCTCGGACCCGAACCGGCCGCGAATGTCCTGGAACACGAAGACATATCCGTCGCGCGCCAGCTCGGCGTAGCCCCGCCCGATTCGCTTGAGCGAGCCCTCGATGCCGTACGGCGTCCGAGTGAGCAGGAGCGGCAACGGCTCCGTCGCCCCCCTGGGGGCGAACACGAGCGTGTGGAGCCGGACCCCGTCCCGCATGGGGACCATGACCTCGGTCTGTTCGAAGACCGGCACGGAGTCCGGGGTCTGCCCTCGCGCCCCCGGCGCGAGCGTAGCCAGAGCGAGGGCGGCGATCGTCAGGGACGCGGCCAGTCGCATCAGTGCTCCGCTTTGCTCAGGTGGTCGGAAGGACGTACCACGGGGCCTCATGCGCCCTGGGCGCGTGCCGCCGGTCGAGCCCTTCCGCCGACGAGTGATAGCCGATCGCTGAGAGCCCGAGGCCGCCATCCGCGGCTACCGGCAGCGTCTGGGCCCGCGCCGCCGGCGCCCCGAGGAAACGCGCGAGCATGTGGTACCCGTGCTCGGTGAGCACCGACTCGGGATGAAACTGGACGCCGGTCACCGGGTGCTCGCGATGCTGCACCGCCATGATCTCGCCGTCCTCGGACATCGCGGTGACGCGAAGCTCCGGGGGCACAGAGCCCGGGGCGATGACCAGGGAGTGGTAGCGG
Source organism: Gemmatimonadales bacterium (assembly GCA_036391215.1). Lineage (GTDB taxonomy): Bacteria > Gemmatimonadota > Gemmatimonadetes > Gemmatimonadales > GWC2-71-9 > DASQPE01. Next base: position 2,369 of record DASWAI010000082.1, on the reverse strand, counting down.
GTCGCGGCAAATGGGCGAGGGAGCCCCTCGAAGATGCCGCTCCCGTCGTGGTGGATCTGCGAGATCTTCCCGTGCATGGGCCGCCGGGCCCGGACGATCTCGCCGCCATAGGCGGCCCCGATGCACTGGTGCCCGAGGCAGACGCCCAGGATCGGAATCGTCGCCCCGAGGCGGCGGACGACATCGGTCGAGATGCCCGCCTCGCTCGGTGAGCATGGCCCCGGCGAGATGATGATGTGGGTCGGGCCGAGCACCTCGATCTCCTCGGTCGTCACGGCGTCGTGCCGGCGCACCACGGGCTGCGCCCCCAGCTCGCGGACATAGCGGGCCAGGTTGTAGACGAAGGAGTCGTAGTTGTCGATCAACAGGATCATGGCACCGCCAACGCCCGGATGATTCCCTGCGCCTTGTCCAGCGTCTCGCGGTACTCGGCCTCGGGGTCCGAGTCGGCCACGATGCCGCCGCCGGCCTGAAAATACACCTCGCCGTTCCGGACGACGGCCGTGCGGATGGCGATGCTGGTATCCATCTCTCCGGTGGCGGCGAGGTAGCCGAGCGAGCCGCAATACACGCCGCGGCGCGTGGGCTCGAGGTCGGCGATGATTTCCATGGCGCGCAGCTTGGGCGCCCCGGTGATCGAGCCGCCGGGAAACGTGGCCCGGAGCAAGTCCACGGCATCCATACCCGGCTCGAGCTCGCCCACCACGGTGGAGACCAGATGATGCACGGTGGGGTGCTGCTCCAGGGCGAACAGCTCCGGGACCCGCACGGTGCCCGCGCGGCACACGCGCGAGAGATCGTTCCGCAGCAGATCCACGATCATCACGTTCTCCGCCCGGTCCTTGTCACTCTCGGCCAGCACCCGGCCGAGCAGCGCGTCGTGCATCGGCCCCATGCCGCGGGGGCGGGTGCCCTTGATGGGACGGGTCTCCACGTGCCGGCCCGAGAGCCTGAGGAACCGCTCCGGCGAGACGCTCAGCACCTGGAGGTCCCCGAAGTCGAGATAGGCGCCGAAGGCGGCCGGGTTGACGCGCCGGAGCCGGTTGTAGAGCGCGAGCGGAGGCTCCGCCAGCGCGGCCTGGAAGCGCTGCGAGAGATTGGCCTGAAAGATGTCGCCGGCGAGGATATACTCGCGCACCCGCGCGACGGCGCTCAGATAGCCGCGATGCGTGAACGTGGAGCGCAGGCCGATCTCCTCGGCGCCCTCGACGCCCGGCACGGGATAGGACGGGGCGGCCACCCGCGGCGCGGCTTGCTGGGCCGGACCGGGTCGTTTCGCGGCGGGGCCCGTGTCCGGCGCGGGCGTCGCCAAGCGCGCCCGCACCATCTCCAGGCGCTCCCGAGCGGACTGCGCGCGTCGCGGGCGTTCGACCGGGGCTCCGGTCGAGATGAGCCACGCCGCCTGCTCGCAGTGGTCCCAGGCCAGCACCCAGTCGTAGAGGCCGAGCACGACGTCCGGAATGCCGAGATCGTCATAGCGGGGCGATGGCAGCCGCTCGAGCGTGGCGCCCCAGTCGTACCCGATATACCCGGCGGCTCCGCCCTGGAATGGAGGGAGCCCCGGGACCGCGTCGGTCGCGATCGGGCCCAGGGCGGACCGCACGGCGGCCAGGGCGTCGCCGCCAAGCGGCCTCCACTCTCGGCTGCCGCGGTCGAGCCGCTCGGCCGCGGCACCCTGGCTCCGGATCACGGCATACGGATCCGCCGAGAGGAACGAGTAGCGCCCGGTGCGCTCGTGGTCTGCGGTGCTGTCGAGCAGGAGCAGGAACGGCAGGCCCGTGAAGTGGCGGGCCGCGGCGAGGGGGTCGGGCACGGGCGCGATGGGCTCGACCAGGGGCGACCCGCTCATTCCGGCTCCTTCGAGGCGGCCGGCCGCCGGCGCGCGCGCTGGGTCAGCTTCGCGTGCTCCGAGCGCGGGTCGTCCGGCGGGGTGAGGTAGCCCCAGGCGAGTGCACCTTCCTGGCGGTAGGTCTTGCCCAGGGTGAGGGCCAGCTTCGCCTTCATCAGCTCGCGCCCCAGATAGAACGCATGCGTCGCCTCGTCCACACCGAGCCGGCCGAAGATCTCCTGGATGTCGGTTCCGCGCACGAATAGCTCGTTGTTGAAGACCGTGATGGCCTCCTCATCGGCGAAGATCCGGAAGTTGGGATCGGTGACCGCCGCATGCAGCTCCCGCAGCTCGGCCTCGGAGTAGGCGAGGACTTCGGGGTCCTTCACCGTGACCAGGCGGTCGTCGATGCCCTTGGGCACGCGCTTCTGCTCCAGGGCGTAGTGCATCAGCCGACGGGCGACGTCGATCTCCCGGACCGCGCCGCGGGCCCATGGAATCACCTCGGTCGTCAGCACGGCCCGTACGCCCACCTCTTCCG
>DASWAI010000081.1:0-12119 GCA_036391215.1 Gemmatimonadales bacterium | reverse complement strand
GTCGGCCGGGTTCAGCCGCTCCAGCGGCCAGCGCTGGAGCGCCGCGTCGGCCTTGCGCCGCGCCCGCTCGGGCTGGCCGCGGTACCAGAGATCCAGCCCCGCCCGTCCGACCTCGTAGAGCAGGGCCCGCTCGGGCAGGTTCTCGGCCTCGCTGCCCAGTACCGCCGCCTGGAGGTAGCCGTCCGCCTGCGCCAGGCGGCCCTGGGTCGTGGCCAGCGTGGCGAGCGCCGCGCTCGTCATCGTCCGCCAGTTGGGGCTGTCCCGCCGAGCGTCCTGGACCCGGCGCACCACCGCGGCCGCGCTGTCGTACTCGCCCCGGGCCGACAGGAAGGCGACGTCCACCATGGAGACGTACGGGTCGCCCCGGGTCTTGCTCCGCATGAGGCGCAGCGTGGCCTCGGCGCTGTCCGCCTGGCCCAGCCCGACCTGTGCGCCGATGAGGTTGAGGTAGAAGGTCGCATCGTCGGGGGATGCGACGATGGCCCGGCGGGAGAGATCGGCGGCCTGGCGATAGTCCCGCAGCTCCATGAGCGCGATGCTCAGGTTGTTGAGCGCGTAGGGGTCGTTGGGGTAGAGGTCGAGCAGCGACCGGTACGCGGTGATGGCCCGGTCCTGGTCGCCGGTCACGTACGTCTCGTAGGCCGCCTGGGTGAGATAGCGCTCGCGGTCGGTCAGCCGATCCCGGTGATCGTACGCCTCGGTGAACGCCCGGACCTGCTCGCTGCGCCGGCCCCCGGTATTGCTGATCACCACGCCGAGCTTGCGGTAGGCCATGGCGAAGCCGGTGTCGAGCTCCACGGCGTCACGGAGCAGGGCGATCGACCGCTCGGTGTCGCCCTCCCGGTTGGCGCCCAGGGCCAGCGAGTACTTCCGGAGCGCCTCGAGCGACGGGGTGGTGACGTCCTCCAGCCGCTCGCCCGCCTGCACGGTGCCCAGTGACCCGCCGATGCGCTCGCGCATGCCGCGGCTCAGGCGGTCGATGGCGGCGAGAATGCGGGTGGAGTCGGCGGCGTTCTCGCGCAGGGCCACCAGCGCGTCGCCCGACCGGGTCGCGATCAACCGGGCCGAGATCACGAACGCGGTCCCGGCGTGCACGACCTCTCCGGCCACGAACGCCTTGATCCCGTCGCGGATGGCCACCTCGCGGGCCAGGTCCGGCTCGAGCCGGGCCCGGGGGTCGCGCTGCATCCGGGCCAGTACCTGCTGCACGTACTCCGGCTGCACGACCGTGACCTTGGGGGACTGCGCCAGGTCGATGCGGAACGCCTCGGTCACCGCGCCGCCCAGGGCCGAGTCGGCCGGCGGGCTCCGGAATTCGGCGACGAGGATCGGCTCCCGGTCCTTGAGGACCCCGCGCTCCACCAGCGACCGCCCGGGCAGGATGCCCGCCACCCGCAGGAAGAGGGCGCCGGCACCGAGCCCGGCGATCATCGCGGCCGCGCCGAGGGCGGCGCGGAAGCCTTTGCGCCCCTGCGCCGGCGGGGCCGCCGCGGGCCGTGCGGCGGGGGTGGCCACGGTGGACGCGGTGCCCGTGCCCGGCGTCGCCACCGCCTCGAGCGCGCGCAGCAGCTCATCCGCCCCCTGCCAGCGGTCGGCCGGCCGCTTCTCCAGGCAGCGCATGACGACGGCGGCGAGGTCCGGGGGGATGCTGCTCCGCACCGTGCCCAGTGGCTCGGGGGGGCGGTTCACGTGAGCGGCGAGCAGCTGCTGGGGTGTGCGGCCCGCGAACGGCGGGTGGCCCGCGAGCATCTCGTAGGCCATGATGCCGACGGAGTAGATGTCCGCGCGGTGGTCGATCGTCGGATCGGCGGTGGCCTGCTCGGGCGCCATGTACGTCGGCGTGCCCATGGCGACGCCGGCGGAGGTGAAGCCCGTCGGCGCCCCCTGGCCGGCCGCGGCCTCGCTCAGCGCCTTGGCCACGCCGAAGTCCGTGACCAGCCCGTGATTCCGGCTCACGAGGACGTTGTCCGGCTTGATGTCGCGATGGAGCACGCCCTGCTCGTGGGCATAGGCCAGTGCGTCCACCACGTCGCGGAGGAGCCGCACGGCATCCACGACCGGCAGCTCGCCTTCCCGGGTGAGCTTCGCCCGGAGGGACTCGCCCTCGATGAAGGGCATGGTGTAGAAGAGCAGCTCGCCCGCGCGGCCGGCGGCGAGGAGCGGGACCACGTGCGGGTGCTGCAGCTTGGCCGCGAGCTGGATCTCGCGGCGGAAGCGCTCCACGTTGATGCCCGCCGCCAGCTCGGGGGGCAGCACCTTGATGACGACCTGGCGGCCGAGCGCCGTCTCCTCCGCGAGGTAGACCCGGCTCATGCCGCCGCCGCCCAGCTCGCGCAGGAGCCGGTAGCTCCCGCCGAGGGCGTTCTGGAGGTCGTCGAGCAGGGTTGGCATCAGCTCGTCTCCGCCGTGAGTTCGGTCCAGAGAGATGCGCGAAGTATAGACGCCTCAACGCATTGGAGCCAGCAAAGCCGGGTCAAAAACAAGAGGGCCCGGGGATGCCCGGGCCCTCGAGACCGCTGCTCGGTCCGCTAGGCTGGGATCCCCGCGCCGGCGGCGCCGAGCGCCGCGTCGTAGCTCATGCCTTGCGCCATCCGATCGTACAGGGTGCCGAGGGTTTCCGGCGAGCCCGCGAGAAAGCGGCAGCGTGCGTCTCCCCGCGACCGGCATTCGACTTCCATTACGGCAACCAGACCCTCGGAGATTCGCCCCAGGAAGTCGGCGAGCAGGCCGCAGGTGAGGTGGCAAGACGGGTACTCCTCCTTGGCGTCTCCCCCGGCCTCGGCCCAGTCGGCCGAATCGATGGCCAGGGCCGAGCCGCCCAGCGGCGTCACGCTGACGCTGCCCCAGCCCAGCTCCGTGAGGAAGCGCGAGAGCGCGTCGCCCAGGTACCGGGCGTCCAGGTCGGCCGCGCGGTCCACGCCGTACGCCCCCGCGAGCCAGGCGGTGAAGGCCGCGTAGAGATCCTCGCCCCCGGCAAACCCGGCTTCCTGGAGATAGCTGGCGGCCTGGAGGCCGGTGTCGCGCTCGAGCGACGCGCGGAGCTGGCGGAGGACCCGCGGGCTCAGGGTGATGCCGAAGCGGCCCGGCTGGAACATGTCGGTCATGGCGTGTGCCTGTGTGGCGGTCAGCGATCGGCTACGGGCGGCGCCGCGGACGCGGCAGCCTTAAGTCTAAAGCTCGCGCGCGCAGAACCAATACCCCGCGTCCGGCGGACCGTCACCCGCCCGCGCGACGCAGGAGTTCCGCCTCGTCGATGATCTCGACGCCGAGGGCCGTCGCTTTCTCCAGTTTGCCTCCGGCCTCCGCGCCGGCGACCACCGCATCGGTCTTCTTGCTCACCGAGCCGGACACCCGGCCGCCGGCCCGCTCGATCAGCTCGGTGGCCTGCGTCCGGGAGAGGGTCGGCAGAGTGCCGGTCAGCACGTAGGTCTTCCCCGTCAGCGGCCCGCCTTCCCGGACGGCGGCGGGCTCGGTGAGCTGGAGCCCGGCGCTCCCGAGCCGCTCGATCAGCATCCGGTTCCGCGGCTCCGCGAAGAAGTGCACCACCGCTTCCGCGATCGCCCCGCCGACTCCGGGCACGTCGTTGATCTCGGCCTCGCTCGCGGCCATCAGGGCGTTCATGGAGCCGAACCGGCGCGCGAGCAGCTGCGCCACCGTGCCGCCCACGTGACGGATGCCGAGCCCGAACAGGAGCAGGGAGAGCGGCCGCCCCTTGGACGCGGCGATCGCGGCCACCAGCTGGGCCGCCGACTGCTCGGCGAACCGCTCCAGTGTCACCAACTGCCCGACCTCGAGCGAGTAGAGATCCGCCACGTCGTGGATCAGTCCCGCCCGGAGTAGCTGGCGGACGCGCTCGTAGCCGAGCCCCCGGATGTCCATGGCCCCGCGCGAGGCGAAATGGACGATCCCCTCGAGCACCCGGCCGGGACAGGAGACGTTGGGGCAGTAGCGCATCGCCTCGTCCACGGGGCGCTCGGCCGGCGTGCCGCAGATGGGGCACGCGTCGGGCATCTCGAAGGGCTGCTCGCCGCCGGTGCGGCGCTCGGGGAGCGGCCCGAGGAGCTGGGGGATCACCTCGCCGGCCCGGACTACCTCCACCCAGTCGCCGATGCGGATGTCCTTCTGGGCGATCAGGTCCTCGTTGTGCAGGGTGGCGCGGGAGACGACGACGCCACTCAGCTCCACCGGCTCCAGCTCGGCCCAGGGGTTGAGCGCCCCGGTCCGGCCGACGTTGATCCGGATGGCCTTGAGCTTCGTGATCCCCACTTCGGGGGCGAACTTCCGTGCGATCGCCCAGCGGGGCTCGCGCCCGCCCACCACGCCCAGCTCCTCGTGGAGCGCCAGGGAGTCCACCTTCACCACCACGCCGTCGGACTGGAACGGGAGTGTGTCCAGCACGCCTTCCAGCTCGGCGATCCGGCGCTCGACGTCCGCGAGGTCGGGGTGGCGTCGCCGGTGCGGCTCCACCTGGAAGCCCCACCGCTCGAGCAGGTCCAGCGTCTCCCAGTGCGTCTTCGCGCCGAGCGCCCCCTGCACCGGCTCGATGTGGAAGGCGAACATCCGGAGCCGCCGCTTCCGGGTGAGAGCGGGATCGAGCTGCCGGAGGCCGCCCGCGGCCGCGTTGCGCGGGTTGGCGAAGAGCGGCTCGCCCTCCTTTTCCCGCTGGCGGTTCACCCGGGTGAACGCCTCGATCGGCAGATACACCTCGCCCCGGATCTCCATCAGCGCGGGATGGTTCTCGCCCTTGAGCGCGAGGGGGACGTCGGGGATGGTCCGGAGGTTGGCGGTGATGTCCTCGCCGATCACGCCGTTGCCGCGGGTGGCGCCGACCACGAGCCGGCCGCGCTCGTAGGTGAGGCTCACCGCCGCGCCGTCGATCTTCACCTCGGTGGTGTAGCCCGCCGCCGCGGCGTCCGGCGTGAGCCGGATGTTCCGCTCCTCCCACGCGGCCAGCTCCTCCGGGGAGAACGCGTTCGCGAGCGAGGGCATGATCCGGCGATGCTGGTACTTGGCGAGCGCGCTCGCGGGCGCGGCGCCGACGCGCTGGGTGGGGCTGTCCGGGGTGCGGAGGTCGGGGTGGGCGTCCTCGAGCTCCTGAAGCTCGCGGAAGAGGCGGTCGAACTCGGCGTCGGAGATCTCCGGCGCGTCGAGAACGTAGTAGGCGTAGTTGGCGCGCTCGATCCGGCGGCGCAGCTCCTCCGCCCGCCGGGCAAGGTCGGCGGCGGCCGCGCCGCTGCTCACCGCCCCGCGGCCTCCTGGGAGAGCACCGTCATCGCCACGCCGACGAGCCGGTCCACCTCGGCCGTGCTCGACCGGCTCAGCGCGCCTTCGCCCCACGGCTCCTCCTTCATCGCGAACGAGTCGAGCAGCCGGCGCAGGAAGCCGACCAGCGCGGCCCGCTCCCGGTCCGCCGCCTGCCCCGCGGGGTCCTCGCCTCGCCGGAGCTGGAGCCGCTCGAAGCGATGCGCGTTCCGCAGGGCCTTGGCGGTGAGGCTCGCCACCACCTGGCAGAAATGCACGTCCGCCTCGGTGAACGCCGGGCCGTCGCGGAAGGTGCGAAGGAAGATCGCGCCGATGGGGGCGCCCCGCCACGTGATCGGGATGACGGTGATGTTCTTGACCCGCCGGTAGGCGAGGGCGTCCGCGGCGTGCCGGAGCGAGGGGTCGGTGGAGACGTCGGGGATGAACACCGTCTGGCCGGTCTCGAGGGCCCGGCGAAGCTCGGGATACCGGGCGAGGTCCACGACGTAATTCCGGATGCTCGGGTCCTCGTAGCTGGCCACCAGCCGGACCGTCTCCCCCCCGCGCTCAGCCAGGAAGATGGAGCAGCGGTCGAGGCCGAACGCCTCGCCCAGCCGGCGGGTCACGGCCTGGACCACGTCCACGAAGTGCAGGGAGCCGGCGATCTCCTGGAGGATCTCGACCACGGCCAGGAGGTGCCGCTTTTCCTGCTCCAGCGTGTCGATCCGCGCCTGCAGCTGGTCCACGTCGTCCGACACCGGTGCTGGCATCGTCATGGTGACCCGTCCGGAATGAGGGAGCCTGCCTCTACGATTATAAGGGTCGGAGTGCAGGGCAGGGAGCGGTGTTCGATTCCTTGGGGGCACCGCCCGGTTTCGCTACAGTCGCGAAGGTTGACGGGGGTCTTCGGCGGGCAGTAACGTAACTCCGTCAGGAGGTGGGTCATGGGGAACGAAGAACGGGACGACGAGGGCGGCGCGAGGGGCGCGGCGAACTTCGTCGCGGGCATGGTGGTGGGGGCGCTCATCGGCGCCGGGATCGCCATGCTGGTGGCGCCGGCGGAAGGGTCGGTGCTCCGGCGGCGGCTGGGCCGGCGCGCGCGGGAGCTGGGGGAGCGGGCGAAGGAGGGGCTCGACGAGGCCGCGCACCGGGCCCGCCGCGACCTCGCCCGCCGGCGGCGGCGGCTCCAGGCCCGCCTGGACCGGCTGGCCGACGAGGCGCGCGACTCCGTCTCCGACTTGTCCTGAAGGGGCTCACTTCCCGTCCGGCTTCGATGCGATCCGCTGGAGCAGCGCTGCTCCATCCGCTTTGTACTGCGGGTCGTTGAAATCCCGAATCGGCAGCGTGTCGAGGGTCTGCAGCTCCCGGCGCGCGTCCCCGTAGCGCCTGCGATCCACGTACACGCGGGCCAGGTCCAGCCGATGCACGATGCGGCGAGGATCGATCTCGACGGCCCGCTCGAGATTCGTGATCGCCCCGTCCCACGACGCCTTGCTGAAGATCCCCGCGCCCAGGAACTGGCGGGCGAAGAACCGGCTTATTCCGGAGAGGCGCATGATCTCGGCGTTCCAGCGGCCCAGCACGTGATAGGCGCCGTCGTGCTGCGGGTCGAGCTCGATGGCCCTCAGCGCTTCGCGCCGGACCTCGGACGCGAGCCGGATCCGCTGCTTGGTTCCCTTCGTCAGTGCATTTTGGCCGATCGCCCGGGCCAGGATGAAGTGCCCGTCCGCGCCCATGCTGTCGGCCAGGACCGCTCGGCGCGCGTAGCCCTCGGCCCGGGCGTAGAGCGAGTCCCGCCCGGGGCTCTTCACCGAATCCGGCGTCTGCGCCCCCAGCGTGATGAGCGCCAGCGCGGCGCGCCAGTTCGCCTCGTAGCCGGTCGAGTCCCCGGCCAGCGCCTGCTCGAAGTCGCGGAGGGCGGTCTCGGGGTCGCGCGCGTCGAAGGCGGCGCGGCCCGCGGCCAGGGCGTCGGCCGAGGCCGGCGGGGACTGGCCGGCGGCCGGCCGGGCGGTCAGCAGCGCGAGCAGCGCAGCCGCGAAGGTCGCGTGCGCGGACTTCCACCTGCGGACGGGGCGGCTCGGGGGGCCGGAGCTCAATGGTCGTTACCTCGCTGATCGAGCGGAAGCGCGACGGGGCCGCGCTCGGCCCGGCGGAATGGCGTGCCCTCATCGACGACTACGTCGCGGGGCGGGTTCCCGACTATCAGGTTTCCGCGCTGCTCATGGCCGTCGTCTGGCGCGGGCTCTCCGCCGACGAACTCGCCGCGCTCACCGACGCGATGATCGCCTCGGGCGACCGGCTCCGGTTCGAGGGGCTGGGCCGCCCGGTGCTGGACAAGCACTCGACCGGAGGAGTGGGCGACAAGGTCTCGCTGGTCCTCGCTCCCATGGTGGCGAGCTGCGGCGTCGCCGTGCCGATGATGTCGGGCCGCGGCCTGGGCCACACCGGGGGCACCCTCGACAAACTGGAGTCGATCCCGGGCTTCCGCACCGGGCTCCCGCTCCGGGAGATCGAAGCCCAGATCCAGCGGCTGGGCTGCGCGATGATCGGCCAGACGCCGGAGATCGCTCCCGCCGACCGCAAGCTCTACGCGTTGCGGGACGTCACCGGGACCGTGGAATCCATCCCCCTCATCTCCGCCAGCATCATGTCGAAGAAGCTGGCGGAAGGGCTCGGCGGCCTGGTGCTCGACGTCAAGACCGGCTCGGGGGCTTTCATCCCCGGACGGGACCGGGCCATCGAGCTTGCCCGCACGATGATCGGTCTGGGGGAGACGCGAAGCTGCCCCACCGTCGCACTGCTCACGGCGATGGACCGTCCGCTCGGGCGGGCCTGCGGCAACGCCCTCGAGGTCGAAGAGGCCCTCCAGGGGCTCGGAGGCGAGGGGCCCGACGATCTGATGGAGGTGACCTACGCGCTCGGCGTCGAGATGCTCCTGCTCGCGGGGGTCGAGCACGACCCGGTCGGCGCGCGCCGGCGGCTCGAGCAGGCGATCGCCTCCGGGCAGGCGCTGGAGACGTTCCGCCGGGTGGTCGAGGCACAGGGCGGAGACCCCATGGTGATCGACGATCCCGGCATCCTGCCGCAGGCGGACGCCGTCGAGGTCTTCCGCTCGCCCGCGACCGGCACGGTCGCGTCGGTGGACCCCCGGATCATCGGCCGGGCCGTCGTGGCGCTGGGCGGGGGACGCAACATGCTGGCGGACGCCGTGGATCCCACCGTCGGCTTCGTGATCACCGTGAAGCCGGGCGACAAGGTCAAAGCGGGGCAGCCGCTGGCCTCGGTATTCGCGCGGGACGCTGCAGGCATCGCCCTCGGGCTCGATGCCCTGGCCCGGGCGATCACGACCGAGGGCGAGCCGGCACCCCTGCCGCTCGTCTCCCACCGGATCACGGCGGCGGGAGTGGAGACGCTCGAGCGCCCGGCGTCCGGCTAGGCGTCCCGGCGCAGCAGGTCCGGTTGGAGGTCGGCCATGGTCGAGCAGCCGGCCAGGCCCATGGTGAGGTCGAGGTCGGCGAGGAAGTTGAGCAGGACCTCGCGCACGCCCCCCTCGCCGCCCAGGGCGAGCCCCCAGGCGTAGAGGCGGCCGAGGAGCACCGCGCTCGCGCCCAGGGCCAGCGCCTTGCAGGCGTCGGCGCCGCGGCGGATGCCCCCGTCCAGCAGGACGGGGACGCGTCCGGCGACCCGCTCCAGCACCCGGGGCAGGGCGTCCAGGCTCCCGACGGCGCCGTCCACCTGGCGGCCCCCGTGGTTCGAGACCACGATCCCGTCCATGCCGGCGTCTACCGCTCGAGCCGCGTCGTCCGGCCTGAGGATGCCCTTGAGGACGATCGGGAGCGCGGTGTGGCGCCGGAGGAACGGAAGATCGTCCCAGGTCAGCGCCGCGTTGCCGAAGATCTCGGTGAACCGGGTGATCGCGGCGGCGCGGTCCTCCTCCGGGGGCCGGGCGAGCCCGGCGCGAAACGCGGGGTCGCTGAGATAATTGGCGATGCCGTGCCCGTGGAGAAACGGTGTGTATGCATTGGCGAGGTCGCGCTCGCGCCAACTGAGGATGGGGCAGTCCACCGTCACCACGATCGCGCGGTAGCCCGCGCGGCCCGCCCGCGACAGGAAGCTCGCGGCCACGTCCGGGTCCGAGCTCCAGTAGAGCTGGAACCACCGCGGGGCATCGCCCATCGCGGCGGCGACGTCCTCGAGCGGCACCGACGAAGCGCTGCTCAGGATGACCGGAACCCCGAGCGCGGCGGCGGCGCGGGCCGTGGCGAGCTCGCCGTCCGGATGCAGGATCCCCTGGACGCCGAGCGGTGCGAGCATGACCGGGGCGGGGAGCGGGGTGTCCAGCAGGGTCGTGCGCCAGTCCCGCGACGAGAGATCGCGCAGCACGCGGGGCTCGATGCGCCAGCGGCGGAACCCCTCGAGGTTCGCGCGCATGGTGTCCTCGGCGCCGGCGCCGCCCGAGAGATAGCCGAACGCCTCCCGGCTCAGCGCCTCGCGGGCGCGCCGCTCCAACTCCTCGGGCGCCACCGGGACCGCGGAGCCGCGCTGGAAGACTTCGAGCTGCCGGCCGACACCGAACGAGGCGGCCGACGCGCCGACGAGGGATGAGCCGGGCATCGCCATCAAGGTACCACGTCGGCGGGCGTGCCTGAAGATCCCTTCACCATCCCTTCACGGCTCCGAAGGCGCCGCGCCGTAGATTGCCGAAACGGCCGGTAGGACAGGCCAGGGAGGAGCGGCGGTGGCGGATTTCCCCACGTCGGGCCGCGGGTCGTCTCCGGACGGCGCCGGGCTCGACCGACTGCTCGAGACCGAGGCGCTGCTGAGCGCCCGCCTGGCGCAGGCGGAGGCCGACGCCGCGGGCCTGGTGGCGGAGGCCCGCGCGGCGGCAGCTCAGCTCGAGACCCGGTACCAGTCGGCCCTGGAGGCCGCGAATGGGGCGGTGGCGGCCCGCGTCACGGCCGACGGCGAAGCCGCCGTCGCACGGATCCGCGCCGACGCCGTGACCCGTGCGGCGCAATTCCGGTCGCTTCCGGCGTCCCGGATCGAGGGCATCGCGGCCGCAGTCGCCGGCCGGGTGCTGCCCCTGCCCGGAGACGCGTCGTGATCGTTCCCATGGCCCGGGTCCGCATCCTCGGGCCGCGGACCGAGTTGGCGGCGGCCGTGCGGGCGGTGCAGGACGTCGGCCTGCTGCATCTCGTTCCGCCGGCTTCGCAGCCTCTCCTCGAGGAGTTTCTCCCCACATCCGAGGAGCGCCGCCGCACCCGCGCCCTCGAGCGGGCGCTGGCCGAGGTGGAGGGCGCGCTCGCCGCGCTGGGCCTGGCGGACGCCGCCGGGGCCGCCGTCGCAGCGCCCGCGGCGGCGGATTTTGCCCGCTGGACCTGGCTCGCGCACCGCGTCCGTCGGGAGGCCGTGTCGCTGGCGGAGCAGATCGCCCGCGCCGAGGAGGAGCAGGCGCTGCTCGCCAAGTACCATGACACCTTCGCGGCGTTCGAACGGCTCCTCCGACGCGATGGGCCGGCCGACGCGGCCGTCTTCCATCTGGTGCTCCGCGCCGATCAGGCCGAGGCCAAGGCCGCGCTCGAGGCCGGGCTCCGGCAGCTGGTGGGGCCGGCGTTCGAGTCCTTCAGCCAGCGGCTCCCGAGCGGCGAGACGGCTATGCTGATCCTCGTCCCTCGCACCCGCGGCGAGCGGGTGGAGCGGCTCCTCGCCGAGACGCGGGTGCAGGAGGCGCCGATGCCGACCGGATACGGCCCGACGCTGGCGGCCGCGCTGCCGCGCATGCGGGAGCGCGAGGGCGCGCTCCCGCGCGAGCTGGCCGCGCTGCGCCGCCGACGGGACGGGCTGGCGCGTCCCCATGCGGCGGAGCTCGCGCGGGCCCGCGCCACGCTCCGGGACCGGCTGGCCCAGGTGGAGGCGATCGCCCAGTCGGCGGTCACGCCGCGGGCCTTCGTGCTGGAGGGGTGGGTGCCGGCGGCGGGGCTGCCCACGCTGGGCGACGCGCTGGAGCGCGGCTTCGGCGGCGCGGTCGTGATGGAGATCTTGCGGCGCGAAGCATGGCGGGCCGAGGACGCGCCGGTCGTCCTGCGAAACCCCCGGCTCTTCCGCCCCTTCGAGATCATCACCCGGGCGCTGCCGCTCCCGCGCTACGGCACGATCGACCCGACCCCGTACGTCGCCACCTTCTTCCCGATGTTCTTCGGCCTGATCCTGGGGGACGTGGGCTACGGCGCCGTGCTGGGCCTCGCCGCGCTCGTGCTCCACCGCCGGACCGCGCCCGGCAGCACGCTCCGGTCCGTGTCGGAGGTCGGGGGGGCCTGCGCGCTTTTCGCGATGATCTTCGGCTTCCTGTTCGGGGAGGCCTTCGGCGACCTCGGGCGCCGCTGGCTGGGGCTCCGGCCGCTCTGGCTCGACCGCGAGTCCGCGATCGTGCCGTTCCTGGCGCTCACCCTCTCGCTCGGGCTCGTGCACATCCTGCTCGGCGTCGTGCTGGGCGCGCTGAGCCGGATTCGCTCCGATCCGCGCCAGGCGGCGGGCCGCGGGCTCTCTGCCGTGATGCTGGCGCTCATCGCCGTGGCCATCCTCGCCGCGCTCGAGGTGCTGCCGCAGGCGCTCCTCTCGCCGGCCGTCATTGCGCTGCTGGTGGCGTTTCCGGTCCTGGTGGTGCTCGAGGGCTTGGTGGCGCCGATCGAGCTGCTCAGCACGGTGGGCCACGTGCTGTCCTATGCCCGTATCATGGCGCTGGGGACCGCCTCGGTCATGCTGGCCGTGGTGGCCAACCGGCTCGCGGGCGCGTTCGGCAGCGTGGTGATCGGCGTGCTCTTCGCGCTGCTCTTCCACACGGTGAACTTCGCGCTGGCCCTCTTCACCCCGACCATTCA
>DASWAI010000080.1:0-15501 GCA_036391215.1 Gemmatimonadales bacterium | reverse complement strand
GGACATCATCGCGATCCTGGGTATGGACGAGCTGTCCGAGGACGACAAGCTCATCGTGGGCCGGGCGCGGCGCATCCAGCGGTTCTTGTCCCAGCCGTTCCACGTCGCCGAGCAGTTCACCGGCTTCCCCGGCAAGTACGTGAAGCTGGAGGATACGGTGGCGAGCTTCGAGCGGGTGCTCTCGGGCGAGCTCGACCAGCTGCCTGAACAGGCGTTCTACATGGTCGGCGGGATCGACGAGGCAATCGAGAAGTCCAAGAAGCTCGCGAGCTCGTGATGCACGTCACAGTCATCTCGCCCGACGCCGCTATGTTCGACGGCGACGCGGACGCCGTCACGGCTCCGGCCTTCGATGGCGAGGTCGGCATCCTGCCCGGCCATGCGCCCTTCATGACGCTGCTCGGCCGGGGGCAGCTGCGGGTGCGCCGCGGAGACAGCGTGAGCGAATTCAAGGTCCGGGGCGGATTTCTCCAGGTTGTCGGCGACCGGGTCCGGGTCGTGGCGGAACACGTGCAAGGAGGCGGCGCATGAGGCGGAGCGTGGTCGGGATGCTGGCGGCGGTGGCGGTCGTGGCGGCCGGGGTAACCCGGGCGGCGGCGCAGGAGACGGGCACGCCGGTCTTCAAGGCGCCCTATCGCGCGTTCACGACCCACGAATTCGGCGGCTCGATCTCGTTCCCGAGCGGCGCCCCCGACTTCGCGCTCGAGGGCTTCTACAGCTACGGCCACGGCGCCTACGACCTCGGCATCCGCGGCGGGTTCGAGAACATTCCGGGCGGCGACACCCGGGTCCTGATCGGCGGCGACTTCCGCACCCGGGTCCTCGACGCGAGCGACCGGTTCCCGGTGGACGGCGCGCTCGTCGTCGGTCTGGGCATCAACGCCGGCTCGGGGCCCGACGTGGTCTACATCCCGGTCGGCCTGTCGCTCGGGCGCCGCTTCCTGCTCGAGGGATCGAAGACGAGCTTCGTGCCGTACGTGGAGCCGGTGGTGGTGCCGGCCCTGTCCAGCGGCAACAGCAATCTCGACTTCGCCCTCGGCTTCGGCGTGGACATCCGCTTCAGCAACACCATCGACTTCCGGGTGAGCGGCGGCGTGGGCGACATCGAGGGCATCTCGCTCGGCCTCGCGTTCGTCCGCTGATCCGTCGCCCGCTGGAACGCCCGGCGCCCGGCTCCCTTCGACGGGGCCGGGCGCCGTCTCGTGTTGACTTCCCGCGCGGCGCGCGACTAAGCTTGTCGCCGACTCCAGGAGGAACCGGATGAGACCGACCCACTTCGCGATCGCGGCCGCGCTCCTCGCGGGCGTCGGCGCGGCCCCCGGCGCGTCGGCGCAGGTGCTGGGGCTTCCCGTCAACAACAGCGGCGTGCCCGCCGGCCTCGGCCTCTACGGCGACGTGGCCTTCCCCAACGGCGCGGCCGGCGACGGGACCACGCTGGCCGCGAGCGCGCGGCTCGGCCTCGGGGCCAGCAAGATCGGCCTGACCGCCACGCTCGCGTCGTTCAATCCGAAGGGTCCGGACAACACGATCACGACGGTCGGCGGCACCTTCAACTACAAGCTGCTCGGCGGCCCGCTGATCCCCTTTTCGGCCACGCTCCAGGGCGGGGTGGGCTACGGGAAGGAGGCCGGCGACGTGAAGATCTGGCACTTCCCCATCGGGCTCGGGTTCGCGGTCACGATCCCCAACCCCGCGCTCGCCATCAAGCCGTGGATCGCGCCCCGGATCGACCTGACCCGGACCTCTACGGCCAACGGGTGGGACTCCAACTCGAACTTCGGCATCAGCACCGGCGTCGAGTTCAACTTTCTCAGCGGTCTCGGGTTCCAGGCGTCGTACGACCGGCTGTTCGTCAGCGGGAGCGACCCGGGGATCTTCGCGGTTGGCGCGCACTACGGGCTCAGGATCCCGGGGCTTTGAGCGCCCCGGTGCGGCGCGCCGCGCTGGCCCTCGTCCTGGCGGGAGCACTCGCGGGCTGCAGCCTGAACTTCGACGCCACCACGCTGGGCGTGCCTGTCACCATGGGGTCGCCGGTCAACCAGCCCGCGGTCGGCGACAGCTTCCGGGTCAGCTCCCACGCGCTCTGGGCGCTCTGGGGCGCTGCGCGGATCAAGGCGCCGTCGCTGGGCAAGTCGCTCGCCACGCAGCTGGTCGGCGGGAAGGGCATCGCCGACCTCAGGATCAAGACGCGAAGCAGCTTTGGCGACCTCCTCGTCACCGTGCTCACCGCCGGCCTCCTGGTGCCGCGCTCGGTGGTCTTCGAGGGCGTCGTGACGGGGGGGGCGCCGCAGTAGGGCCCGGTCTTGTCGGCCGGGGAAGGGCCGCTTAAAGTTTCCAGTGTCCGCCCTATGTGCCACCCTGTGGAAGGAGGTGATCCATTGTCTAGTCGCGACGACAGTAGGTGTTGCAGCCAGGTAACAACGGATCAACACCTTACAGCGACGAAGCGGGCCTAACCAGCCCGCTTTTTCTTTCCCAGTGTGCCAGTTTGTGTGCGAGACCAGATGCCCGCGCGAGACAAGACGTGCCGGCGTGCTCCGCTCCTCGGCGGGGCTCGGTCGTTTGATCTGGCCGCACAGGGGCCCGGGTGCCCCGCGGCACGAGAGCAGGCGTGCACTTCAGTGGCGCAGAAGCGGGAGGTTGCGCGGCGAGGATCGGCGGGCTGTGGGCCAAGGCCATGGCAGCGAGAACGTCACGCGCGGCGAGACGAACTCCTGCGACGATGCCGCCATCGGGCGGCTCCTTCGTGGAGTGCATCCGAGGAGGGCCCTTGACCTTGTCGTCACTGTAACCACTGTTACATTGCCACCATGACGCAGGCAACCTGGATCCTGCTCTCGTCGCGGCTTCCGCGAGAGCCGACCCGACTCCGGCTGAGCATCTGGCGGCGCCTCAAGCGGATCGGCGCGGTGCTGCTGCACGACTCCGTCTGGGTGCTCCCGGCCGATGCGAAGACCCGGGAGGCATTCGAGTGGCTCGCCGAGGAGATCGAGGAGCAGGGGGGAACCGCCCTCACGTGGGAGGCGCTGAGTCTGTCGGCCGATCAGGACCAGCGCATCGTGCAGCAGTTTCGGGTGGAGGCGGACGAGCGCTATGGGGGCCTGGCTGCATCGGCGAGGGAGATCCGCCGCGCCGCTCTCGGCCCTAGGAAGAGGCTCAGGCCGACGCAGATTGGCCAGGCGCTGCGACAGCTCCGCGGCCTTGAGCGGGCGCTTCGCTTGGAGCGAAGGCGCGACTACTTCCGGGCCCCCGGTCGCATTGCAGCGGCAGCAGCAGTGCAGGAGGCGATCCGGGATCTGGAGGGACGCCTCGCCCCGAAGGAAGGAGTGCACGATGCTTTGGGTCACTAGACCGCACCCCCACATCGACCGGACGGCCTGCGCCTGGCTGATTCGCCGGTTTGTCGATCGCGGGGCCCTTTTTGCGTTCGCGCCGGATGCCCAGGCCGCCCGCGAGGTTGGGGGGACGCCGTTCGACATGCGAGGCGTCGAGCTGGGGCACCACGAGGGTCGGTGTTCGTTCGAGACGATCTTGCATAAGTATCAGCTCACCGACCCAGCGCTCCACGAGATTGCCGCCATCGTGCACGACGCGGATCTCGACGATGAGAAATTCCGCTCCCCCGAGGCCCCTGGACTCGATGCGGTGATCCGCGGGCTGGGTATGGTGATCGAGAACGATCAGGAACTCCTAACGCTCACGGACCGGATCTACAATGGGCTCTACGCGTGGGTGCAGCGGATGACCCGGTGAGATCCCGGCTACCCAGGGCAGGATGAGCGGCGAGGTACAGGCGGGATCCGTGACGACATCTCCCGGGCGGGGTGGGACCCCGGCGGCCCGGGTAGCGGCCCGACTCGGCATCGAGCGGAACACCGGGGCCACGGCCGGCGCCATGTTCCTCATGGCGTTGGGCGAGAACCTCTGGCGGCGATTCCTACCCAAGTACCTGGAGGTGCTTGGCGCCCCGGTGCTGGCGATCGGCGCCTACGGTAGCACCGAAGACTTCCTGGATGCGATCTACCAGTATCCCGGCGGCTGGGTGGGCGATCGCTACGGCCGGCGGCGAGCACTGCTCCTCTTCATCAGCCTGGCCGCGGTGGGCTACGCCATCGTTGCCCTAGCACCGACGTGGCCGGTCGTCCTCGCGGGCATCGTGTTCGTCATGGCATGGTCGAGCATGGCGAGTCCCACGCTCTTCGCCGTCGTGGGCGATTCACTGCCGAGCCACCGACGCGCCCTGGGCTTCTCGGTACAGGCCATTCTCAGGCGCGTACCGATTGCCATCGCCCCTACGCTCGGCGGCGTGCTCATTGCGACCCGGGGCATTCGTGACGGCGTCCAGATCGGCCTGGTGGTCTCCATCCTGCTCGCATTCGTCGCACTGGCCGCGGTGCTTCGACTTCGTCTCACTCTGCCCGGAGAGCACGTCTCGCTCGGCATGCATCATGTCTGGCGCTCGCTTCCCGAGCCCCTCCGGCGACTGCTCGTGTCGGACATCTTCATCCGCACCTGCGAGGGTATGGTGGACGTCTTCCTCGTCCTCTATGCGCTCAATGTCGTCGGCATCAGCGCGCCTCAGTTCGGCATCCTCGTGGCCGTCCAGATGATCACAGCAATCGCGTGCTACCTGCCGGCCGCGCACCTAGCCGACCGGTTTGGCCGCAAGCCCTTCGTCGTCGCCACGTTCGTCGCGTTTTCCCTCTTTCCGGCGGCGGTCGTGACGGCGCACTCGTTCGGGGGCCTCGCCGCCGCCTTCGTGGTCGGTGGTCTCCGGGAAATGGGGGAACCGGCGCGCAAGGCGCTGATCGTCGATCTCGTTCGACCCGAGGTCCGCGCTCGCGGTATCGGGCTCTATTACCTGATTCGCAGTCTCGCCATCACGCCGGCCGCTATGCTCGGCGGCGTATTCTGGTCGCTCACCCCTACGCTCCCCTTTGTGGTAGCCAGCGCCGTCGGCTGGGTCGGAACGCTGCTCTTCATGGCGACCGTCCAGGAGCGCTATGCCGGGTGATGACCCGATTCGAGGAGGAGGATGTCATGGTAGTTCATAGAGGCACGACGAACGCACCAACGCGGTGCGTGATGGTCGCCGCCCTCGGCGTCGCTTTCGCCAGCTCCGCCGCCTGGGCGCAGAATGCCGGCGCTCCCCAGCAGCCGGCCCCCGCCGCGGCGGATTGGAAGGCCGTGGACCAAGCCATGGGCCGGGAGGGGAAGCTGCAGCCGGGCGACGCGTACAAGTACAGCTTCCCGCGCAGCGACCTCCGGGTGACAGTTGGCGGGGTCGCGATCAAGCCCGCCCTTGCGCTCGGCGGATGGGTGGCCTTCAAGGGCACGGGTACGGACGCGATGGCGATGGGCGATCTCGTGCTGCTCGAGCAGGAGGTGACGCCGGTCCTGACCAAGCTGGAGGAGATGGGCGTGAGCCCGACCGCGCTTCACAACCACCTGCTCCGCGAGTCCCCACCAGTGATGTACATGCACATCGGGGCGCGCGGGGCGCCGACCAAGATTGCCCAGGCGGTCCACGCAGCGCTGGCGCTCACCAAGACGCCTCCCGCCAAGCCCGCCGGGACTCAGCCACCGGACCCGTTCCCGCTCGACACCGCGAAAATCGCGACCGCTCTGGGACGCGGCGGCAACGTCAACGGAGGTGTATACCAGGTCAGCGTGGCGCGCGCCGAGGTGATCCGGATCGACGGCATGGACCTGCCCCCGGCGATGGGCGTCGCCACGGGAATCAACTTTCAGCCGACCGGCGGGAACAAGGCCGCGATCACCGGGGACTTCGTCCTTGTCGCGACTGAGGTCCGCCCCGTCATGCAGGCGCTCCGGAGCGCCGGAATTGAGATCACGGCCCTGCACAGCCACATGCTGACGGAGGACCCACGGCTCTTCTTCATGCACTTCTGGGCGAACGACGATGCCATCGCGCTCGCGAAGGGCCTGCGAGGCGCGCTCGACCGAATGAACGTGAAGAAGGCGGCCTCCTGACACGCGCGCTGCACGGGGGGACAGGTCGTGTGGGCCTGGCGTTGGTGGCCGGGCTCCTGACCGCTCCCGCGCGGCTCGCGGCCCAGACTTCCGCAGGTGCCGCGACGGTCGCGGATCCGTCGACCGGTCAAGCCCCACGCCACACGCTCCGCGCCGCCTCGAGCGGCGCATCGATGCGGCTCGACGGCCAGCTGGAGGAACCTTCGTGGCTCTCGACCGACTCGATCACCGATTTCCGGCAGCGCGACCCGGCGGAGGGGGAGTCGAGCACCGAGCGGACGGTCGTGCGCGTCCTGTCCGGCTCGGACGCCCTCTATGTCGGTGTGCGCGCGTACGACCGCGACATGGCTGCGGTCCGGGCGACGCAGCTGCGGCGGGACGCCGACCTCACGGTGGACGACTACGTCACCCTCCTGATCGACAGCTTCCACGATCGCCGCGGGGCGTTCCTGTTCCGCACTAACCCGAACGGGGCGATGTGGGACGCGCAGCTGGTCGGTATCGACAACGTGAACGAGAACTGGAATGGTATTTGGGACGTCGCGGTGAGCCGCGATTCACTCGGCTGGACGGCCGAGTTCCGCATTCCATACCAGACGCTTCGTTTCCCCGGGGGCGCGACGAGCCTCGGGTTCAACGTCCAGCGGTTCATCCGGCGGAAGAACGAGGAGACCCTATGGCGGTCCTATCGCCGCACCGAGGGCCTTCTGCGGCTCTTGCACGAGGGGGAGCTCATCGGACTGACCGAGCTGAGGCGGGGCCGTCGACTCGAGGTGATGCCGTACGTACTCGGGCAGGTCACCGCGAACGACCACGACGCTGCCGGGACGAGCCTTGGCGGGGGTGGCGTATCCCCGAAGGTGGGGCTTGATGCGAAGCTTGCCGTGTCGCCGACCCTCACGACGGACTTCACCGTGAACACCGACTTTGCCCAGGTCGAGGCGGACAGCCAGGTCATCAATTTGACCCGCTTCCCGATCTTCTTCCCGGAGAAGCGCGGGTTCTTCCTCGAATCGAGCGGAATCTTCGACTTCGGGACCCAGCAGGTTGCCCAGTTGTTCTACTCACGGCGGATCGGCCTCCGGGAGGATGGAGTGCAGGTCCCGATCCTCGGTGGGGCACGTCTGTCCGGAAAGGCAGGCCCCTGGGCGCTCGGAGTGCTGGACGCTCGGACCGGAAGCAGCGATGAGGCCAACGACTTGGTCCTCCGGGTGAAGCGCGATCTCTTCCAGCGTGCCTATGTCGGGGCCATGGCGCTCGAACGCTCGGGTCCGGGGGTGACGGGCGCGGAGCGGAGCGCCGGACTCGACATCGATGTCCCCCTCGTCATCCACGGGCAGAATCTCGAACCCTTCGCCTGGGTCGCCGGCACCCAGGTTCACGGCGTCTCGGGCACGCCGAAGGCGTGGCGGATCGCCACCGACTATCCCAACGACCTTTTCGATACCTTCATCTCGCTCTACCGGATCGACCAAGGCTTTACACCCACCCTAGGTTTCGTGCGCCGAACGGGGATCTGGGAGACCACGGGTCACGTCGATTTCATGCCGCGCCCCGGGGCGTTGGGCATCCGGCAGCTCGTCTTCGAGGTCATTCCCACCTGGGACATCATCGCCGACGAGCAGGGCTCGGTGTTCCGCACCAGAGACTGGCAAACCGCGAGCCTCCAGTGGATCCCGCTCGGTGCCACGATGGAATCGGGTGATCATTTCGAGCTCGACGTCCAGCGGCTGCTCGATGCGCCGACCGATACTTTTGACGTCTTTCGCGGCGTCCGGATTCCACCGGGGCGATACTGGTGGACGCGAGGCCAGATACAGTATCAGACCTCGCCAGGACGGCCCCTGAGCCTCAGCACGATCCTGAGCGTCGGCGGGTTCTACGACGGGACCAGCACGGAGGGCACGCTGGAGGCGACCTGGCGCAAGGGCGGGCATGTGATTCTGGGGGCCGGGTTCAGTCACGACCGGGTATCGCTGTCCGCAGGGGCGTTCACGGC
The DNA here is from genome assembly GCA_036391215.1 of Gemmatimonadales bacterium. Classification (GTDB taxonomy): domain Bacteria; phylum Gemmatimonadota; class Gemmatimonadetes; order Gemmatimonadales; family GWC2-71-9; genus DASQPE01. Next base: position 7,508 of record DASWAI010000080.1, on the reverse strand, counting down.
CGTTCAGGCAACGGGACGGGTCGAATACGCATTCAACACCCGTACGAACCTCTTGGCCTTCGTGCAGTACAACAACGACGCGCAGCGGGTCGACTTCAATCTCCGCTTCCATTGGATCCCGGTCGTGGGCGATGACATCTACGTCGTCTGGAATTCCGGCTACACCACCGACCCCAGGGCCCCTCATCGGTTTCCCAGCCCGCCTGCGCTCGGGCACCCGTTGAATGGCGCACTCGTGGTCAAGGCGGTCCACCGGATCGTACCTTAGCTACCCCCAGGATGGCGGCCTCACGCTCTCCACCGACGCGGTCGGAGCTGCTGCGCTACTTCCTTGGCTTGGGGACCCTGGGCTTCGGCGGTCCGCTCCCACCGTGCGCGATTTCGGAATCACGCAACCCCGCCAAATAGTGGTAGTTACGCTGTCGCGATTCACGATCCATTGTCTAGTGACAGTTGCATCCGTGGCTCGAACCGGGCAAGCGATCGCCGGATGGTGATCTAAGCACGCGCCGGCGTCGTCTCGAGCTGCGATGCCAACCGATCGGGCCGTCCGACCAAGCGTCGGGCGGCCCGATCCGCTTACTGTTCACCCCATGTCCTACTGGCGTCTCTCCCGCTCTCCCCGCTACAGCCTCCTGTTCGCGCTGCCGCTCCTCGTTCTGTACGAGACGCTCGCGTTCGTCCTCTCGCACGACGCCATCGCCGGCGTCCGGAACGGCGCCGACGTGCTGCTCAAGAGCGCGTTCGTCTGGCTCGGCGGCCGCACCGGGGTGATCCTGTTCGGCGTCCTGCTGCTGGGCACCGGGGCGGTGCTGATCCATCGCGACCGCGCCGGCGGGAAGCTCCGCCCGTCGCTCTTCCTCGGCATGGCGGCCGAGTCGGTGCTGTACGCCGCGCTGTTCGGGGCGGTGGCCGGCGTGCTCACCGGGCTCCTGCTGGGCGGCGTGCGGCTGGCGCTCGCGCCCGGGCTCCGGCTCGATCTGCCGACGCAGCTCATGATCTCGCTGGGAGCGGGGATCTACGAGGAGCTGCTGTTCCGGGTGCTGATCGTGGGGGCCCTGGCGTGGGGGGCGCGGCGGCTGTTCGCTTGGGGGGAGGGCGGCGCCGGCGTGTTCGCGACCATCCTGGGCGCCTTGATCTTCTCGACCTTCCACTACCTCGGTCCCTACGGCGACCGGCTCACCCTGGCGTCGTTCACCTTCCGGGCCATCGCCGGCGTGCTGTTCAGCGGGCTCTACCTCACGCGCGGGTTCGGGATCACGGCATGGACCCACGCCCTGTACGACGTCTTGGTGACGGTGTGAGAGTGAGAAGTGAGAAGGAAACGCCCCACCTTCTCACTTCTCACTTCTTACTTCTTACTTCTCACTGCATAGATCGAATCCAGCACCTGCTGCCACACCTGCAGCGGCTCCGCGCCCACCAGGAGCCCGCCCTCGATGTAGAAGGTCGGCGTGCTCTGCGCCCCCGAGCGGTGGGCCGCCTCCGCGTCCGCCTCGAGCTCCGGCCGGGCCGCCCCGGAGGTGAGGCAGGCTTCCATCGGCTTGCGGGGGGCGTGCACCGAGTCCGCGAGCGAGAGGAGGAACTGGCCGGGATCCTTGAGCGGCGCCCAGGTGTCCTGATACTTGTAGAGCAGGTCGTGCAGCGGCCAGAACTTGCCGACCCGCGCGCCGCAGAGCGCGAGCTCCGCCGCCGCGGCCGCGTTGGGATGGATGGACGTCAGCGGGAAGTTGATGAAGATCCAGTGCACCTTGCCCGTGTTGATGTACTCCCGCTCCAGCGCCGGAAACACGTCCACCGCGTGGCGGCGGCAGTAGGGGCACTGGAAGTCGGACATCTCGTAGACGGTGATCGGCGCCGCGGGCGAGCCCATGGACCGCTCGGCCAGGATGCCGGACTTGGCGGCCTGCTGGCCCTCGGCCTTGGGATCGGACTGGGCCCGGGCCGTCGGTGCGGCCGCCAGGGCGAGCGCCGCCGCGGCGGCGAGGGCGCCGGGCGCCCGCAGGAAGGTTCGCATCCAGGCCCTCAGTATTTGGGTCGGCGCTCGCCGGTGCCCGGCGTGAGATCCACGGTGTCGCCGGCGACCGGTACGTTCCAGTACCACTCCGCGTTCGGATCCGTCGCGTCCCACGATCGCGCGTAGATCCACCACGGCCCGCCCTCGAGCTTGAGGTGGGCCCAGCCGTCGGCGCCCGTCGTGTCGGCCACGGGCTGCCGATGGCGCGCGGTCGCGAGTCCGCGCACGATGCTGTCGTACCCCTGGTACGTGCTATCTTCCCACGACCGTAGCCGGACCCGCAGGCTGTCGCTGCGGACCACGAATTTCTTGCGGGCCTCGGCGAGGGCCACGCGCGCCGCCGTCTCCCGCTTCTCGGCGGCCGCCAGCGCGGTGCTCTGGTTTCCGTAGCGGCCGTACAGGTCGCGGTACTCGGGCGCGTTCCGGGGCAGGGAGTCGAGCCGGCGCTTCAATCCGGCCAGCGTGCTCCGGAGCCGCTCCGCCGCGTAGCTCGCGCTGGCGTACTCGGCGAACGGCCCGCGGAACGCCCGGAACAGGCTGTCGAGCCCGGCGGTCGACGGACGGGGGGATCGCGCCGACGCCTCCATGGCGTGGAGGACGCTGTCGCGATCGTACGGGAGGGCCACCAGCCCGATGCCCGCCACCGGCGCGGTGACGGAGTCGGGACCGGGAATCGAGACGCGGACGGCAACGTCATGTGGCCGCCGCTCGCACGCCGGGACGGCCAGGAGGAGGAACAGCCAGAGACGTGACACCGCTCAAAGCTATCGCCGCCGGGATGGCGCTTCAACTCGCCGCCGCGGGAGCGCTGGGCGCGCAGCAGGATGCCATCACCCGGCTCTTTCCCCGCCAGCCGACGGGCTACGTCACGGACGCCGCGCAGATCGTGGACGGATCCACGCGGGCGGCCCTGGAGTCGCTGCTCGCCCGGCTGCGCGCGGCCACCGGCGCCGAGATCGCCGTCGTCACCCTGCCGACCATCGACGACCGCGACGAGGCGGAGGTGGCGCTCGCCATAGGCCGCGCATGGGGCGTCGGGGCCAAGGCCGCGATCGGCGACGTCCGGCGGAACGCCGGCCTGGTGCTGCTGGTCGTGCCGCGGCAGAACGGCGTGCCGGGCACGGGCCACGTGCGGATCGAGGTCGGGCAGGGGCTCGAGGGGATCGTGACCGACGCCACGGCCGGCCGCCTCCGGCGCGAGGTGATGGGGCCGCTGCTCGCGCAGGAGCGGTACGGGCCCGCGATCCTCGCCGGCGCGCAGGCGCTCACCGGCGTCATCGCCCGCGGCTACGGCGTGGACGACTCCACGCTCACCGCCTACGAGGCGCCGTCCACCGGCGGCGACGTCACGATCCCGAGCTGGCTGCCCTTTCTCCTGTTCCTCGTGTTCTTCCTCGTCGCCGGGGGGCTCCAGCGCGCGGTGCGGAGTGGAAGGGGCCGGGTATATTGGGGAGGCGGACCGTGGATCGGCGGCGGGTGGGGCGGTGGGGGCGGATTCGGTGGCGGAGGCGGAGGCTTCGGCGGGTTCGGCGGAGGCGGCGGCTTCAGCGGCGGCGGGTCCGGAGGGCGGTTCTGATGCTCGAGGCGGTCCGGCGCGTGGTCGATCCGTTTCTGGTCGAGGTGGACGGCATCCTCGGCGCGGGCTACACGGCGGTCCTGTTCGGCTCGGCCGCGCGCGGGGACTACGTTCCCGGGCGCTCGGACGTGAATCTGATGCTCATCGTCGAGCGCGCCGATCCGGCAGTGCTGGACCGGCTCCGGCCGGCGTTCGCCGGCTGGCGGCGGGCGATGCCCGTGGCGCCGCTGGTCATCTCGCGCGACGAGTGGCTCGAGGGCACCGACGTCTTCCCCATCGAGATCTGCGACATGCGCCTGGCCCGCGAGGTGCTCCGCGGCCCGGATCTGGTCGCGGGCCTCGAGCCGGACCCGGCAGGTCTGCGCCGGGCGCTGGAAAAGGAGCTCCGGGGAAAGCTGCTCCGCCTGCGCCAGCGCTACGTAGTGCACGGCGAGAAGAAGCTGGGCGAGTGGGCGGGCACGACCGTCCCCGCCATCCTGCTCTTGTTCCGCTGCCTGCTCTCGCTCGTGGGGCGGCCCGCGCCGGCCGACCCGCGCGCGGTGATGGAAGGCGCCGGCGCGCTCGTCGGCTTCGACCCGGCACCGCTGCTCCGGGTGCTCGCCTGCCGGGCCGCCCCGGCGACCCGGCTCGCGGCGCCCGATTTCGAGGCCTATCTCGACGCCGTCGACCGGACGGCACGCTTCACCGATCAACTCCAGCTCGGAGACCAGCACCCATGACCCGGACCCGGCTGTCGGCTTCGGCGCTGCTCGGCGCCGCGCTGCTCCTCACGGGATGCGGCTATAACACCATGCAGTCCCTGGACGAGCAGATCAATCAGGCCCAGGGACAGATCCAGACCCAGCTGCAGCGGCGCGCCGATCTCGTTCCCAACCTGGTGAGCACGGTCAAGGGGATCACCAAGCAGGAGGACACCGTGTTCATCTCGATCGCCAACGCGCGCGCCCGGCTGTCAGGCGCGGTGCAAGCGCGGGATGTCCAGGGGATGGCGACGGCCAACGACCAGCTGAGCGCCGGGCTGGGCCGGCTGCTGGCGATCTCGGAGAACTATCCGGAGCTCCGCTCCAGCCAGAACTTCAAGGAGCTGCAGGACCAGCTCGAGGGGACGGAGAACCGGATCGCGGTGGCGCGGACGGACTACAACACGGCGGTGGGGCAGTTCAACGCGTATGTACGGCGGTTCCCCTACAACCTCACGGCCAAGGTGTTCGGGCTGGACAAGCCCCGCCCGTATTTCCAGGCGCAGCCGGGCACCCAGGAGCCACCCAAGGTCCAGTTCTAGATCAGTCGGTGACGACGCCCTCCGGCATCACGTAGCGCAGCGGATCCACCGGCTTGCCGTTCACGTGCACCTCGTAGTGCAGGTGCGGGCCGGTGGTGAGGCCGGTGTTGCCCACGAGCGCGATCCGCTGGCCCCGCTGCACGTGCTCGCCCTGGTGCACCAGGATCCGCGACGTATGGGCGAAGCGGGTGACGATCCCGAAGCCGTGATCGATTTCGATCGTGTTGCCGTAACCCGCCTCCCACCCGGTGGACCGCACCACGCCGGCGGCCGGTGCTTCGATCGGGGTGCCCATCGGAGCCGACACGTCGATGCCCTCATGCGGGCGGGCCACGTGCAGGATCGGATGCTCCCGCATCGCGGAGAAGGCGCTCGACAACCAGCCCTGGGTCGGCAGGATGGACGGCGTGGCGGCCAGGCGGTTGCTGTGGGCGGCCAGGCTGTCCTCCGCCGCGCTGAACGACGAGGCCAGCAGGTCGGCCCGCCGGATCAGCGCGTTCACGTCCACCCGCACATCGGCCGCCTTCCGCAGGAGCGGCGTCGCGAGGCTCCCCGGGGAAGGCGGTGCGGCCGGCCCGCCGATGCCGGCCGCCTGCACCTGCGGATCGATGGGCTCGAGGTTCGCGAGCAGGCGGATCTTGCCGTCGCGCTTGGAGATCCGGGCGATCGTGTCGGACAGCGTGGTGAGCCGCGCGTGCAGCTCGCCCAGCTCCTGGGCCAGGCGGGCGTTTTCGTCTTCCAACCGGGCCGCGCGCGAGAGGTCCACCCGCCGGGACATGGTCGCCGACCCGAGGAGCACGGCGACCACGGCGAGCACGACCGCCACGGCGCCGGCGAGCTTCACCGCGCCCCACGACAGCTCGACCGCCCTGGACTGCCCCGAGCCCTGGGGCACGAGCAGGATGGTCCAGCGACGCTTCGACATCAGCCGGTGACCCGGCTTTTCAGGAACAGGGACACTGTGGCTCCTGACTGGCTGGCTACGAGGCGGCAGGGCCGCGGGGGCTTTCGGACTGGGACGCCCGGCAAAGTAGGCTAAAGTCGTGCCTGGCGAAAGGCTTGTCAACCCGAGCCCGGAATCGGCTAACCGTTTGACACGCAAGCGGTTTGACACCAGAGCAGCTAAGTCTCACGAGGATGGTGGCTTGGGGAAGAGCACCTCAGGCTTCGTGGCAGGCGTGCCAGCCACCGGCGGGGTTTCCAGTGAAGCCCAGGGAGCGGCCCCGCTTTCCCCGGTGCCTCCCAGCGCCTGCCAGAGGCTTTGCGCCTTGCCCGGCATGAAAGGGGTTGCCAGGATGGCCAGCCGGTAAAGGCACCGGCCCAGGCTCCCCAGGACCTCGTCCAGTTCGGCCTCCCGGCCGTGCTTGGCCAGGGTCCACGGGGTGGCCTGCTGGATGTAGAGGTTGGCGTCTCCCACCAGCCCGGAGAGGGCCTCGGCGCCCCCCCGGAGATCGAGCCGGTCCATCGCCCCGGCGTACCGGTGGACCGCCTGGCGACCCGACTCCTCCAGCGACGTGCCACTCCCCGCCGCCGGCACCACTCCAGCCCGGTAGCGGCCCATCATGGCCAGCGAGCGCGACGCCAGGTTGCCGAGGCCGTCGGCCAGGTCCGCGGTGTAGCGCTCGTCGAACCGCTCCCAGGTGAAATTGCCGTCGGCCTCGAACCCGACCTCGCGCAGCAGGAAGTAGCGCAGCGCGTCCGGGCCGTGGCGGGCGATCGCGTCGTCCAGGCTCACGGCGGTCCCCGCCGACTTGGAGACCTTGGCCCCGTGCCATTGCACGTAGCCGTGGGCCCACACCTTCCGGGGCAGCGCGATGCCCGCGCTCAGCAGCATGGCGGGCCAGATGATGCAGTGGAAACGGGTGATCCCCTTGCCGATCACATGCAGCTCGGCGGGCCAGAGGCGCTCGTAGCCCGGGTCGGGGAAGCCGGTCGCCGAGAGGTAGTTGATCAGTGCGTCGAACCAGACGTAAACCGTCTGGTCGGGATCGCCGGGGAAGGGAATACCCCACGCGAGCCGCTGCCGCGAGATGGAGATGTCCTGGAGCCCGGCCTCGAGCACCTTCACCACCTCGTTGCGGCGGATGGCGGGCTCCACGGCGAGCTCGCCCGACCGGATGAGGTCGAGGATCCGGTCGCGGAAGCGGCTCAGCCGGAAGAAGTAGTTGCGCTCCCGGGTGCGCACCAGCTCGAGAGTGGGGTGCTCCTCGCAGCGCCCGTCTACGATCTGGGACTCCTGTTTGAACTCCTCGCAGCCGGTGCAGTAGAGTCCCTCGTACTCCCCGGTGAAGACGTCGTCGGGATTGCGCGTCCGGATGAGCTCGATGAGAGCGACCGTGCCCCGGTGATGTCGGGGCTCGGTGGTGCGGATCCAGTCGTCGTGCGAGCAGAGGAGCCGGCGCCAGGTGGAATCGAACCGCTCGGCCAGCGTGCGCACCCACGCCTCCGGCGGCACGCCGGCCTGCTCCGCCGCCTGCGCCACCTTCTGGGCGTTTTCGTCCATGCCCATGAGAAAGTGGACGGCGTCGCCCCGCAGCCGGCGATACCGGGCGATGCAGTCGGCGCCGATCTTCTCCAGGGCGTGCCCGAGATGGGGCTCGCCGTTGGAGTAATCGATGGCGGTGGTGAGGTAG
>DASWAI010000079.1:0-6207 GCA_036391215.1 Gemmatimonadales bacterium | reverse complement strand
GCCTCTCGGGCGCCGGCGGGGCGCGCGTGCTGCTCGTGCTATCGGAGCCGCGGGCGTGGAAGGGCAGGGCGGGACTCGGGCCCGAGGCGCGGGAGCGGCTGGCGCGCGAGGCGCCGGGCGCGGATCTCGTCGTCCTGTTCGGGCATCCGCGGCTGGCGGCCGAGGTGCCGGGCGAGCGCCCGTTGCTCCTCGCGTGGCACCGGCAGCGGCTGATGCAGGAGGCGGTCGCCCGGTGGCTGGCGGCGCGGGCTACGTGACCTGCGTCGGCGCGTTCCGGATCTTCGGCAGGAGCAGGTAGGCCGGAAACGCGAGCAGAAAGGTGAGAAGGAAGTACTGCCCGTACCCCGTCCACTCCGCCAGTGCGCCCGACGCCTCTCCCGCGGCCGCCCGCGTGATGGCCAGCAGCGCCGAGAGCAGCGCGAACTGGGTGGCGGCGTAGCGCTTCTCGCACACCGACATCAGGAACGCCAGGTACGCCGAGGTGGCCAGTCCCGCGGCGAAGTTCTCGAACAGCGCTGCGCCGAGGATCAGGGCCTTGGAGGGAGCCGCGGTCGCGGCGGCCCAGTAGCCCAGGCTCGAGAAGGCCTGCACCAGTCCCAGCGTCCACAGCCCGCGGAAGATGCCCCAGCGCGAGGTGAGCACTCCGCCGAGCGCCGCGCCGGCGACCGTCGCGATGATGCGGCCGGTCGTGAGCACGGCCCCGATTTCCGTGAGCGAGAACCCCCGGTCCACCCAGAACGGGCGGGTCATCGGCTCCAGCGCGGCGATGTCGAGCTTGAAGAGGAGCGCGAACGCCGCCACGGCCCAGATGTCCTTCCGCGCCAGGAGGGCGCGGAGCGGCTCCCAGATCGCGATCGGGCGTCCCGCGGCGGTCTCCGGCGCCGGCAGCACCAGGGCCGCCAGCGTCAGCGCCGCGAGCGCTGCCGCGCCGGCGGTGAAGCTCGCGCCCCAGCTCGCACGCCCCGCGAGCCAGATGAGGAGGCCGCCGGCGGTGAACATCGCCACCCGGTACAGGGCGATGCGCACCGAGTTGGCGACGCCCAGCTCGTCCGTCGTGGTGGTCTGGATGGTGTACGCGTCGATCGCGATGTCCTGCGTCGCCGACAGGGTCACGATGGCGATCGCGAGCCACCAGAACCCGGCGCCGAGGCCGGCGGGGTCCGTGTGGCCGAGCACCAGCGTGAGCGCGGCGATGCCGGCGAGGCAGCCCGCGACCCACTGGCGCTGGGAGCCGAGGCGGTCAACCAGCGGGGCCCAGAGAAACTTGAGGCTCCACGGGGCCGTGATCGCCGCGACCCGCCCGATCTCCTCGAGCGAGGCCCCGTGGGTGCGGAGATAGACCGGGAGCGTTTCGTTGATCAGGCCGAAGGGAAAGCCGGAGGCGAACGCGAGCGCGCCGATCCAGGCGAGGCGCGCTCGAAGCGACCGGGTCACCGCGTGGCGGCGTAGACGAGCAGCATCGCGAGCAGGATCAGGGCGACGGCTACCAGCATCGAGCCGGGCCGCCGCAGCCGCGGGGGCGCCACAGGCACCGCGGCCTCGTCGGCGGGGGCGGCGGGCGGGGCGGGGGCAGTCAGCGGCGGGGCGGGCTCCGCGCCCGGTGCGGACGGCGATGCCAGCTCCAGCGTCTTGCGGACGACGACCCGCTCGCCGGTCGGCGCCGCGGTCTCCGGCAGCCTATATCGTTGATACCCGACGTCCCCCGCGCCCCCGGACTCGGGCAGGCCATCCCCCTCGAGCCGGGCCACGACCACCGTGATGTTGTCCGGGCCCCCGCGGCTGTTCGCGAGGTTGATCAGCGCGGTGCAAAGCTCGGCCGGCTCGGAGTATTCTGCGATCAGCTCGCCGATCTCCTCGCGGCGGACCTGGCCGGACAGCCCGTCGGAGCAGATGATGAGCGTGTCGCCCCGCTCGAGCGCCTGATGTGTGAGGTCCACCTTCACCCGAGGATCGGGGCCGAGCGCCTGCAGGATGATGTTCCGCCGCTCGCTCTGCTCGGCTTCCTCCTGGGTCATCTCGCCGGCGTCGACCAGCCGCTGCATCAGCGACTGGTCCTTGGTGAGCTGGATGACCTCGCCGCCGCGGGCGAGATATGCCCGGCTGTCCCCGATCTGGGCCAGCCACAGCGCGGCGCCGTACACGCCCGCCACCGTCGCCGTGGTGCCCATGCCGCGCAGCTCGGGGTGCTCCCGCGCGTACTCGTGGATGCGATGGTTGGCGAGCTCCACCGCCTCGCGCATGCGATAGGCGAAGCGCTCATCCGAGGTTTCGTCGTCGGTCGCCCAGACCGTGCTGAGGTGGGTGTAGATCAGGTCGGCGGCCATCTGGCTCGCGAGCTCGCCCGCCGCCGCGCCGCCCATGCCGTCGGCCACGAGAAAGAGCGATCCCTTCGGTCCGACGACGTGGTCGCGGATTTCGGGCTGGAGGCTGGCGTTCCGCGCGGAGAGATCGGCAACGAGGAAGGCGTCCTCGTTGTGCTCGCGGGCGAGGCCGAGGTCGGTCTTGCCGAAGACGGAGACGCGGACCGGACCAGAAGTCAAACGGGCCTCGCAGGGGATGCGTTCGGTCGCGGCAATCTAGAGATCGGTGGGAAATGCGTCAACCGCGCGCGTGGCGTAAGTGGTGGTGATTGTGTACCTTGCAGCCCATGATCGCCCGCCGCGCGCGCCGGGCCGCCGCCGGAATCCTGTGCCTCGCCGCCTGTGCCCGCCCGTCCAGCACTGCGCCCGCCCCTGCCCCCGCTGCCAACCATCTGCCGCCGGTGCCGGTGGTCCGCGGGCCGCTGGCGCTCACGGTGGTCTACCCGCCGGTCGACGCCGTCGTGGACGCCCGCGACTCCAGCTTCCTCTTCGGCTCGGCCGGCGCGGGCGACGCCGACCTCACCATCAACGGCTTCCCGGTGCGGGTCTGGCCCAACGGGGCCTGGCTCGCCTGGCTGCCGTTGCCACCGGACTCCCTCATGCAGTTCCGGCTCGTCGCCCGCACGCCGCGCGATTCCGCCGAGCTGGTCTACACGGCGCGCCGCGCGACGCGGTTCACTCCTCCCGACGGCCCGGTCTGGATCGACTCGATCTCGCTCCGGCCGCAGGGACGGGTATGGCTCGCGCGCGGCGAGTATCTCTCGCTCGCTGCCCGCGCGGCCGAGGGCGCCCAGGTGCGCCTGCGGCTCGCCGACGGCACCGTGGTCCCGCTGATGTCGGACCCGCGGCCCGACGAAATCCCGGCGGGGATTCGCGCTTTCGATCGTGACACCATGAATCTCCGGGGCGAGCCGAGACCCGACCACTACGCAGGGATGCTCCGGGGCGTGCGGATCGGCGACGCCGGACCGATGCTCGCCCCGGCTGCCGCCGCCCAGGCCGGGGACGCTCCCGTGCTCGAGGCGATCCGGGGCAGCGACACGGCCCGCGTGCGCTGGCCGCTCCAGGTGGGCTTGCTGGATACGCTGCCTATCGTGGCGGAGCTGGGCGACCCGGCGGGACCGGCCGACGCCGTCGTCGTCGGTCGCGCGGGCCCCAGCACCAGCTATCACTGGTTCTTTCCGGTGGGGACCCGTGCCCTCGTCGTGGGGCGGCGGGGCGACGAGGTGAAGCTGCGGCTCGGCGAGGGCGTCGACGCGTGGGTCGCGGCGAACGAGGTGCGTCCGCTGCCGCCCGGGACGCCCCGGCCGCGCGGTGTGGCCGGGTCGATCTCCATCAGCCCCGCGGCCGGCGGCGAGCGCGCTTCGATCCGCATCCCGCTCGGGGAGCGCGTCCCGTTCCGGGTGGACGAAGGCGACCGCCGCCTCACGCTCACGCTCTACGGCGCGGCCGGCGACGCGAGCTGGATCCGGTACGGGGCGGGCGCCTCGCCCGTGCGGCGGGTGACCTGGACCCAGGAGCCGGGCGCCAGGACGGTACTGACCGTCGAGCTCGACGGGGACGTGTGGGGGTACCGGACCCGATGGAGCGGGACCGATCTCCTGCTCGAGGTGAGGTGTCCGCCGATCATGGCGGGCGGGCGCCCGCTCGATGGGCGGCTGATCGTGGTGGATCCGGGGCATCCGCCGGGGGGCGCGACGGGGCCCACCGGTCTGCGCGAGCCGGACGCGAATCTGGCCGTCGCGCTCCGCCTCCGCGGGCTGCTCGAGGGAGCGGGCGCACGAGTGGTCCTGACCCGAGCGAGCGATATGCCCGTCGAGCTCGGCGCCCGGGTGAAGCTGGCCGACAGTCTCGACGCGGATCTGCTCGTCTCCATCCACAACAACGCCCTGCCGGACGGCCTGAACCCGTTCACCAACAACGGCACCAGCGTGTATTACAACCAGCCGCGGAGCCTGCCGCTCGCGCGCGCCATCCAGCGGGCTCTCGTCGAGCGCCTCGGCGTGCGCGATCTCGGCGTGGGTCGCGGCGATCTGGCGCTCACCCGCGCGACCTGGCAGCCGTCCGTTCTCTGTGAGGGGCTGTATATGATCCTGCCGGACCAGGAGGCGGCGCTGCGCGATCCGGCGGGGCAGCAACTGTATGCCCGGGGAGTCTTCGAGGGGATCGTGGCTTACTTGAAGAGCGTCACCCGGGCCACTGTTCCGGGCGGGTCGGCGTCAGGACGATGAGGGGCTGAACCAAGGTATCGGCCCGGATCGAGGCCTCGACCTGGACCAGACTCTGGGCTGCTCCGGCGGCCAGGTCGAACGTGGCAATATGCATGAGGAGCGTGGCGAGGGGCGCGTCCTCCAGCTTGTCCTCCGGGACCCCCTCGACCGGCGTCCCGCTGTCCAGCGTCACCCGGGCATGCCCGAACAGCCAGAGGGTGAGCCCGTCGAGCCCCGCGAGCAGGCGGCGATTGAGCGGCAGGCTTTCGCCGTTCAGGGTGATGACGCCGAGCGTCGGGCGCTCGTGCTGCCGCCGTGAGTGCACCACGAAACCGTAGGTCAGCGGCGGCTCCTGGCCGCCGGAGCGGCGAAGCGCCGCCCGAAGCTTCTGCTGACTGAACGCGATCGTGTGGTACGGGACCACGGGGTCTCCCGGGTGCATGCGTTGGGGGGAACGCACACCCGGGCTGAGCATGGTTTGTGCCATCCGCTATTTTGCGGCTGCCGTGCGGCTCGTCAGCGGCACGCATGATGCCATTGACTCACCCTACTCCCTAGGTAGCTTGGGCCCATGTTCTGCACCCGCTGCGGCAGCGAAATCAGCGGCACCTCCAAATTCTGTCCCTCCTGCGGCCTCGATCTCACGGCGACCACGCCCGTCCGGGCGATGGCCACCGGGGCCGTGGCGGAGCTCGACCTCGTGCGCGAAGCGCTCGCCACGGAGTACGAGATCTTCGAGGAGCTGGGGCGGGGCGGGATGGCGCTGGTCTTCCGGGCCAAGGACCGCCATCTCGAGCGCGAGGTCGCGGTGAAGGTGCTGCCCTTCACCCTCGCCTTCGACGCCGAGTTCGTGGAGCGGTTCCAGCGGGAGGCGCGGACCGCCGCCCAGCTCGAGCATCCGAATATCATCCCGATCTACCGGGTCGGCCGGTCCGGGCGGGTCATCTACTTCATCATGAAGTACCTGCGGGGGGGCTCCCTCGCCACGCTCGTGGGCGAGCGGAAGACCCTCACGCCGCCGGAGATCCGCCGGGTCCTGGTCGAGGCGGGCAGCGCGCTGGGCTACGCGGCGCAGCGCGGCATCGTGCACCGCGACATCAAGCCCGACAACATCATGTTCGACGAGTTCGGGCAGTGCGTGCTCACCGACTTCGGCATCGCCAAGGCTGCGTCGGGCGGCCGCCTGACCGGCACGGGCATGTCCATCGGCACGCCGCACTACATGAGCCCGGAGCAAGCGCGGGCGCAGCCCATCGACGGGCGCAGCGACATCTACAGCCTGGGCGTGGTGGCGTATCAGTGCCTGGCCGGCGTCGTTCCGTACGACGGGGAGGACAGCTTCTCCATCGGCTATAAGCACATCACCGAGCCGATCCCGACGCCACAGCTCATCAACGCCGACGAGCGCCGTCTGTTCGAGGTGATCAAGCGGATGCTGATGAAGGACCCCGCCGACCGGTTCCAGACCTGCGAGGAGCTGATCGCTTCTCTCCAGGGCCAGCCGATCGCCACCTCGGGGTTCCTCCGCGTGGCCGCGGGATCGACGCCGGCCCGCGCGACCGTGCCGCCGGCGGCCGCGGCGGCGTCGGCGGCTGCGGCGCCCGCCATCGCCAGCCAGCCCACCACGCCGATCAATT
>DASWAI010000078.1:0-6672 GCA_036391215.1 Gemmatimonadales bacterium | reverse complement strand
CGCGCAGTGCCGTCATCGTCCAGCGTCCGCCGGACGACTCGCTCGACTGGCTGCCCCGGACCCTCGCGTGGTGCGACCGCTCCTCCGCCGCACCGCTGCCGCTCGCCGGCGCGCTGCCGGTCATCTGCCACGAAGCGGCCGTCACCCTGCCCGCACTCCAGCTGCTCCGGGATTGCGGCCTGCCGCTGCCGGCCGAGATCATCACCTACCGCGATTGCGAGCACATGCGCCGGCTCGTCGCGCACCAGGTACGCCGCGGGCGCCGCATCGGCATCACCTATACCTCGCGCAGGCTCCTTGCCCCGGTGGATGCGTACGTCAACCAGCCCGGGATGCACGCGGCGCTGAACGACAAGGCGCGCCTCACGACCTTGCTGCCGCCGGACGCCGTGCCCCGTCGCCGCGTCGTGGAGACCGCCGATCTCCCGTGCGTGCTGCAGGAGGGCCGCGCCCCTCTGCCGATCGTGCTCAAGGCGTCCACCCGGCTGGGGAGCGGCGCCGGCTGCGACGTGGCGATCTGCCACTCGCCGGACGACCTCGACCCGGCATTCCGGCGCCTGGCGCCGGCGGAGCGCGTGGTCATCGAGGAGTTCCACGAGTTCGCCGAGACCTGGTGCCTCCACTTCGCCATCGGCGACGCGGGCGTCGTCTATTGCGGCGGCGCCGAGCAGGTCTGCGACGAGGGCGGCGTCTACCAGGGCAACTGGTGCCAGCAGGGCGCCGGCCCGGGGCAGGAAGCGATCGAGTTCGCCTGCCATGCCGCGCGCGCCGGCTGGTCGCTGGGCTATCGCGGCTTCCTCGGGGTGGACGTGGGACGGACGCGCGAGGGCCGCTGGCTCGCGTACGACCTCAACTTCCGCGTCAACGGCTCCACGATTCAGGTGCTGCTGCGCGACTCCGTTGCCCGGGAGTGGGGCGCCGCCTGCACCCGAATCTGCTACGGCGTTCGCTTCCGGGGCCCGTTCGCGGCGATGGTCGAGCGGCTGTGGACCTTCCATTCGCGGCGGCAGCTGGTCCCGCTCCTCGCCTTCGACCTGGAGCGGGTCGACGCCGCGGAGCGGGACCCCGTCTGCAACCTGCTGGCCACGGGCACGAGCCGCGAGGCCGTGACCGCCATCCTCGACGCCCTGGGCGAGGCCGGATTCGACCTCGGTGCCGTCGGCATCCGCCAACCGGCGCGACGCGCCGGCTGAAGGAGCCGCTCCCCCGTCACTCCCCTGCCGCAACGGCACGCCCAATCCGCGCGTCTCTGCTATATATCCCCGAAGCAGGAGGACGCGGATGGAGATCTCGCTCAAGGGACGCCGGGCCCTGGTCACCGGAGCCAACTCGGGTATCGGCGCCGGCATCGCGAAGGAGCTGGCCGCCGCGGGCGCGCGGGTCGCGGTCAACTTCGTCGTCGATCCGGACGCGGCGGCCGCCGTCGTAGCCGGCATCCGCCAGGCCGGCGGCGAGGCCGTCTCCCTCCAAGCCGACGTGGCCGACGCCGCACAGGTGGCCGCGATGTTCGCGACGCTCGACCGGACCTGGAGCGGCCTGGATGTCCTGGTGAACAACGCGGGCATCGACGGACCGAGAGCCATGGCCTGGGAGGCGGACCCGAAGGACTGGGAGCGGGTGCTGCGCGTGAACCTCCTCGGCGCGTTCCACTGCGCCCGCGAGGCGCTCAAGCGGATGGTGGCGCAGCGGAGCGGCGTCGTGCTCAACCTGACGTCGGTGCACGAGAAGATCCCGTGGAGCGGCTACAGCGCCTACACCGCGGCGAAGGCCGGGCTCTCCATGACGACCAAGACGATGGCGCAGGAAGCGGCGCCTTTCGGCGTGCGGGTCGTGGCGCTGGCCCCGGGCGCCATCCGCACGCCCATCAACCGGAGCGTCTGGAGCGACCCGGGCAATCTCGCCGACCTCCTCACCAAGATCCCCCTCGACCGGATGGGCGAGCCGGAGGAGATCGCCCGGGTCGCGGTCTTCCTGGTCTCCGACGCGGCATCCTACCTCACGGGCAGCACGGTCTACGTCGACGGCGGCATGACCGACTATCCCGATTTCGCCCACGGCGGGTAGGACGCATGGTGGAATGCGTCGCCCCCGGCTGGCCGGGATCGCCCGGGCGCTGGACCTCGGCCAACAAGAGCGGCGTGGGCACCGCGCTCGGCAGCAGCGCGGTCTGGTTCACGCTCTCCCACGGGATCCTGAACGAGATCTACGTCCCCCGCATGGACCAGGCCGCGACCCGCGATCTCGGACTCATCGTGACGGCGCCGGGCGGCTTCTTCTCGGAGGAGAAGCGCCACGCGGTCCACGAGACCGCCTGCCCGATCGCCGGCGTGCCGTACTACCGGCTCACGAACACGTGCGGCCAGGGCCGGTACCGGATCGAGAAGGAAGTCATCGCCGACCCGGAGCGTCCCGTCATCCTCCAGCGGGTCCGCTTCACGGCGCTCAGCGGGCGCCCCGATGCCTACCGGCTCTTCGTGCTGCTGGCGTCGCACCTCGACAATCACGGCGCTGGCAACACCGGCCGGGCGGGCGAGTACAAGGGCGTGCCGGCGCTGTTCGCCTCGCGCGACGACCACGCGCTGTGTCTCCTCTCCAGCAGCGGCTTTCGCGCCCGGTCGGTCGGTTTCGTCGGGGTCTCAGACGGCTGGCAGGATCTAACGCGGCACGGCGAGCTCACCTGGCGCTACACGCTGGCCGAAGACGGCAACGTGGCGCTGGCCGGTGAGCTCGACGCGGGCGGGGGAGAGCTGGTGCTCGCGCTGGGGCATGGCCGCACTCTCGAGGAGGCCGCCCACGAGGCCCGGGCCTCGCTCGCCGAGGGGTTCGAGCCGCTCCTCGATGCCTACACCGCGCCGTGGAAGCGGTGGCAGGGGTCGCTCCGGAAGGCGCCGGCCCGCTCGCTCTTCGCGAAGAGCGCCATGGTGATAAAAGTGCACCAGTCGAAGTACCTCCCCGGTGCCATTCTGGCGAGCCTCGCGGTGCCCTGGGGCTTCTCCAAGGGGGACGGCGATCTCGGCAGCTACCACCTGGTCTGGCCCCGCGACATGGTCGAGGCCGCGGGCGGACTGCTCGCCGCCGGCGCGACGGCCGAGGCCCGCAAGGCCCTCGTCTACCTCCAGGCCACCCAGGAAGCGGACGGCCACTGGCCGCAGAACATGTGGGCCGATGGCCGGGCCTACTGGACCGGCGTGCAGATGGACGAGACCGCGCTGCCCATCCTCCTCGTGGACCTGGCTCGGCGCGAGGGGGTGCTCGCGGACGGCGATCTCACGGCGCAGGGGTTCTGGCCGATGGTCAAGCAGGCCGCCTCCTTCCTGGTGCGGAACGGCCCGGTGACCTCGGAGGACCGCTGGGAGGAGGACGGCGGCTATACGCCCTTCACCCTGGCCGCGGAGATCGCGGCGCTCCTGGCCGCGGCCGATCTCGCCGAGCTGGCGGGGGAGCCGGCGCTCGCCCCGTACCTGCGCGAGACCGCCGACGCCTGG
Source organism: Gemmatimonadales bacterium (assembly GCA_036391215.1). GTDB lineage: Bacteria > Gemmatimonadota > Gemmatimonadetes > Gemmatimonadales > GWC2-71-9 > DASQPE01. The sequence continues at coordinate 3,187 of DASWAI010000078.1, read as the reverse complement.
AACGAGCGGATCGAGCGATGGCTCTATGTCCGGGACACCGGTCTCGCCCGGGACGCCGGCGTCGACGGGTACTACGTGCGCATCACGCCGGGCGACGTCGAGGACGGCGACGACCTGGTCCCCATCAAGAACCGCCCGGCCGGAGAGGCGCAGGCCCGGGCCGACGCCATCGTCAGCACGGACGCCCTGGCGCTCGTGCGCTTCGGCCTCAGGGCCGCGGACGACGCGCGGGTCAAGAACACCGTGCGGGTCATCGACGCGGTGCTCCGGGTCGAGCTGCCCGCGGGACCGTCGTGGCACCGCTACAACGGCGACGGCTACGGCGAGCACCCGGACGGCAGTCCCTTCGACGGCACCGGCCAGGGGCGGGCGTGGCCGCTGCTCACCGGCGAGCGCGCGCACCACGCCCTGGCCCTCGGGCTCCCGGCGGAGGCCGAGCGGCTCCTCGCCACCATGGAGCAGCTGGCGGGCGAGGGCGGCCTCCTGCCGGAGCAGAGCTGGGACGCCCCCGACATCCCCGAGCGGGAGCTCTTCTTCGGCCGCCCCGCCGGCTCGGCGATGCCGCTGGTCTGGGCCCACGCCGAGTACCTCAAGCTCGCGCGCTCGCTCGCCGACGGGCGGGTCTTCGACACGCCGCCGCAGACGCTGGAGCGCTACGTGAAGGGCGATACGCGCTCGCAGCTGGTCCAGTGGCGCTTCAACCACAAGATCCGCGAGCTGCCGCCCGGGCGGACGCTCCGGGTGGAGACGCTGGAGCCCGCGACCGTCCACTGGAGCGCGGACGGCTGGCGCACGGTCCGCGACGCCGCGACCCGGGACTCGGGACTCGGCGTGCACCTGGCGGACCTGCCCAGCGGCACGCTGCCACCGGGCTCGGAGATCCGATTCACCTTCTACTGGGCGGAGGCCGCGCGCTGGGAGGGCACGGACTTCTCGGTGAAGATCCCGTAGCGGTCCTGGCGGAAGTGGAACACCTTGGCCACCCGGATCTCGAGCGAGCGGGTCCAGGGCAATCCCAGTCGCAGCGAGACCGCCGCGAGCGTGCCCGCGAGCGGTCCGAGCCAGTAGATCCACCAGCCGTGGAGGTCGCCGGCCACCAGCCCGGGGCCGAGCGTTCGGGCGGGGTTGGTGCTGGCGCCGGACAGGGGCGCCTCCAGCCAGACGAGCAGTGCGTAGAGCGGCGGGAAGAGCGCGGGCGTGAAGTCGCGCAGGCGCGCGTGGCCCAGGAATAGGAGCAGCCCGCCCACGAGGCAGAAGCTGGCACCGGCCTCGCCCGCGAGCGCCATCCATGGCCCGGCGGGACCGGGCACGGTCGCGCCGAATGCCACGCTCCTGCCCATCGCGCCCCAGAGCCGGAGCGGCAGCGCCCCCAGGACGGCCCCGACGAGCTGCGCCGCTACGTAGCCCAGCGCGACGCCTCCGCTCATCCGCCGCTCGAGCCAGAACGTGAGCGTCACCGCCGGGTTGATGTGGGCGCCGCTCACCTTCCCGACCGGCGACAGCGCGATCAGCCCTCCTACGCTGCCGAAGAGGAACCCCGTCAGGGCGCGGCGGGCCGCGAGCCCGGGCAGGATCGTCGCCACCGGGCTCGACGCGCCGAAATTCAGGATGACGAGCGAGCAGCCGACCCCCACGAGGAGCGCCGTGCCGACGAGCTCGGCGCACCAGAGGGGCCAGGCCCTCACCGGTGCGCGGTCCAGTTGCCCGTCATCGTGACGGTCGAGCCATCACTCGAAGCCCAGGTCGAGGTGCCGCCCATGCTGTTGCGATCCGCCGAAACCACGCCGTGCTGGTCCAGGTCCTCGACGTCGAAATGAAAGTGGACCGAATCGCCGGCGAAGACCGTGCCGTTCACCACGCTCCCGGCGCCCGAGCCGCCGTTGAATCCGTTGGTGCAGACGAACGACGACGCGTAGTACGTCCCAGCGAAAGATGCACCGGTCTGGCTCAACTGCATCGTACCGGTGACTGCGCAGGTGAATCCCATCCCAGGCGCCGTCAGATTCTTCACGTTGAGCGACCAGCTCCCGGTCACGTTCACCGGCGGCGGAGGACCGATTGTAGCGCGGGGGCCCAGCATGAAGACAGGGGGGGGTGAAACGAGCGGGAATGAGTGGTGAAGCTCCCTTACCGCGGGCGACGGTGCCATCGTCATGTACGAGAGAGCCCCGCCACGTCCGGTCGACGTGGCGGGGCTCATCCTGCGCGCCAGCGACTACTCGGCCTGGGGGGCGGGCGCCTCGAGCCCGTCCCCCCCGAGTGCCAGCGACCGCTGGGGGCCGGCGGTAACGACCGCCGCCGCCGCCGCCACCAGGAGCGCGGCGGCGCCGCCGGCCAGCCCGGGCTTCGTAGCCATCACGAACATGATGCCGAGCGCCAGGAACGGCTGGAGCTGCGACGCGACCCGGAGCACCGGGTCTTGCACCCCCGCGGCCAGCTCACCCTCCACCCGAGCGCCGCCCGCCCGCGCCAGGCGCGGAGCCAGCGCGGCCATGCGGGGCTTGAGCAAGGCGGCGCTGATTACTGCCATTGCAACGAGCCCCACGATCGCGACCTCGATCCAGGATGTCTGCCACGACCAGCGGGCCACGGTCAGGCAGGCGCCGGTGAGAAACAGGGCCAGCGAGACCAGCGGCATCAAGGGGCCGATCCGCCCGACGATCTGGGCGCCGTCCAGGGCCCGGTCCGCGGCATCGGCCGCGCGCATGCGACCCAGTCCGAAATGCATCAGCGCCGCGCCGCTGAACCCGGCCACGACCGCCACCAAGTGGAGGAAGAGCAACACCGGATAGATCCGGGAGAGGATCTCGGTCACCGCGGCCATTCGCACTCCTTTCCGTGAGGCTGGGGGGGCGCCCTGCGCCGTTCCGCAGTCATGCTACGGGGGAACGCGCACGCCGGTTTCAACCGGCCCCGGGCGACCGGGAAGGTAGCGGCGGCCGTCCGCCCGGGCCACATTGCACCGGCCCTCACCCGGAGACCGCGCTGCGACTCCTCGGCCCGCTCGTCCTCCTGCTCGCCGCCGGCAGCGCTCCCCTGGTTGGCCGGACGGCGCGCGCCGATTCGGCGGCCGCGCCGCCTGACCGCGGGGTCTCACATCGCCTGGCCCTGTGGCGCGCCCGCACCGTGCACGACGTCCGCTACGATCTCGAGCTGGATGTCACGGCGCTGGACAGCGCCGTCGGCC
>DASWAI010000077.1:0-11764 GCA_036391215.1 Gemmatimonadales bacterium | reverse complement strand
GTGCCGCCCTTCTCCGCCAGGGAAGGCGGCGCGGTCGTGAGCGCGGCGATCGCCCTCACCGCGGAAGCGGAGGTGCTGCCGGGCGGGACGGGCCTCACGCTGGTGGCGGAGGACCTGGACGAAAGGCTCCAGCTCTCCGGGCCCGACGCGCTCCACGCCGGCGACCGCCTGGCGCTCCACCGGGCCGCCCTCCGGCTCGCGCCGCCCGACGGACCGCTCGTCCTCCGCACCCACTGCCATGCGCCGGCCGGCTCGGGGCTCGGCAGCTCCGGCGCGCTCGATGTGGCGCTCGTCGCGGCGCTCGCCGCCGCGCGCGGAGACCGGCCGGACCCGCGCGCCGTCGCGGACTCGGCCTGCCGTCTCGAGGCGGTGGAAGCCGGCATCCCCGGCGGGCGGCAGGACCAGTTCACCGCGGCGTACGGCGGCTTCCTGCTGCTCCGCTTCTGCGATCCCGACGCCGAGGTGACGCCGCTGCATCTCTCGCTCGGGTTCGCGGCGGAGCTGGAGCGGCGGATCGTGCTCTGCTATACCGGTGCCTCGCGGTTCTCCGGGGCAACCATCGCCCGCGTCATGCAGGCCTACGAGGCGGGGGATCCGGTCGTGGTCGGGGCGCTCAGGCGGCTGAGGGATCTGGCGGCGGAGATGGCCGAGGCGCTCGCGGCCGAAGACCTGGGGCTCGTGGGCGCGCTCCTCGACGACAACTGGCGCCGGCAGCAGGCGCTCGACCCGGGCATGCGCACGCCGGAGATGGCCCGGCTCGAGGCGGCGCTCCGCGCTGCCGGGGCCTTTGGCGGAAAGGCGGCCGGCTCCGGGGCGGGCGGCTGCATGTTCTTCGTGGCCGGCGACGACGTCGCGGCGGCGCGCCGCGCGGCGGTCGTCGCGGGTGCGAGGCTGCTGCCGGTCGTCTGGGCGGCGGACGGAGTCCGCACGTGGTGACCGCGGAGAGTCTCGCCGCGCGGCGGGAGATGATCGCGGCCTCACCCGACCTGTCCCGCCTGCTGGCGCGTCTGGCGGAGCGCGCTAAGCCGGTGTTGGAGCGGCGCCCCGTGATTCCGGAGGCGAAGGCGCTGCTTTCGGTGGACGGCGGGGTCTGCCCGGCCGATCACACCGGTCTCCGCTACGACCCGTGGAGGCCGTCGGCCCACGTCTGTCCCCGGTGCGGGGCGTCGTACGCCGGCGAGCGCCACGACCGCTGGTGGGCGCGATTCCAGCACCTCTGGCTCGGTGAGCGCGCCGCCCACCTCGCGGCGATCGCCGCTCTCGCCGGGCATGCCGCGGCGGCGGCGCGCGCCCGCGAGCTGCTGGCCCACTACGCCGATCACTACGTCGAGTACCCGAACCGGGACAACGTGCTCGGTCCGAGCCGGCTCTTCTTTTCAACCTACCTCGAATCGATCTGGCTCACCGACTACCTCGCCGCCGCGATGCTGCTCCGCGAGAGCGGGCAGCTCGAGCGCTCCGGGGCGGACGGCGTGTCGCGGGTCGCCGATGAGGCGGCGAACCTGATCGGCGAGTTCGACGAGGGCTTCTCCAACCGCCAGACCTGGAACACGGCCGCGCTGGCCGCCATCGCCGTCTGGTTCGAGGACGAGGAGCTGCTCGGGCGGGCGGTGGAGGGCCCCACCGGGCTCATCTCCCACCTGCTCCAGGGCTTCGGGCGGGACGGGATGTGGTTCGAGGGCGAGAACTACCACCTGTTCGCGCTCCGCGGCCTGCTGGTCGGCCTGGACTGGGTTCGCTCGGCCGGCGTGGATCCGCTGGAGGAGCCGGAGCTCCGCGCCCGGGTGCGGGCCGCGCTGGCGGCCCCCGCGCTCACCGCGCTCCCGGACCTGACCTTTCCCGCCCGAAAAGACTCGCGGTTTGGGACCTCGCTGGCCCAGCCCATGTACCTGGAGCTCTGGGAGGCGGGCCGCCGCGCCGGGGAGCCGCGCGACGGGCTGGACGACTGGCTCGCGGCGCTCTACGCCGCGTCCGCCCCGGCGGCCGACCCCTTCGATTCCTACCTGCACGAGGCCGGCGAAGCGCCGCCCGGGGCACGGGGACGCCAGGACCTGTCGTGGTGGATGCTGCTGGCCATGGCGCCCACGCTCGAGGGTGATCCTGCAGGCTGGCGGCCGGCGAGCAGGCTCATGGAGTCGCAGGGGCTCGCGATCCTTCGCACCGGCAACCGCTACGCGAGCCTGGAGACGGGCGCGTACGGCGGCGGCCACGGCCATCCCGACCGGCTCCATCTCACGCTGCACGAGCGCGGCGTCTACTGGCTGCCGGATTTCGGCGCGGGCAGCTACGTCTCGCGCGACCTCTTCTGGTACCGCTCCACCCTGGCTCACAACGCCCCGGTGCTGGACGGCGTCTCCCAGCAGCCGGGCGACGCGGTCCCGGAATACTTCGACGTGAAGGGCGGCTGGAGCTGGGTGCGCGGCCGGTTCGGTCCGGTAACCCGGACGCTGGTGTCGGGACCGGACTATCTGCTCGACGTCGTGGAGCTCGCGAGCGACGAGGACCGCCGGCTCGAGGTCCCCTGGCACCTTGCCGGACGGCTCGAGGTCCAGGGAGCCGCGCGGTGGGAGCCGGCACCGCTCGCGGGCGAGCTGGTGACGGCAGCGGAGCGGCACGTCCTGGCGCCGGCCGACCGGGCGATCGTCGTGGCGGCCCGGGACGAAGTCGGTCGCGCCCTCGCGCTCACCGCGCGCGGCGCCGCTGAAATCATTCGCGCCACCGCGCCGGGCGCCCCGGGCACCGGTCCTTCGCAGTTCGTCGTCCTCGCGGGGCGGGGACGGGTCGTTCGCTTCGTCTCGGTGCTCGCGCCCGCCCCGGTGGAGCTCACCGTTGACGGCGAGATGATCGGTGTGACCACGCCGGGCGGGACGGACCGGCACCACACGATAGTCGAAGGCTGGGAGGTGCGGCCGGCGTCGGGCGAGCCGGTGCGGCTCGCCGGCCCGCACCCGGAGCCGCGCGTCTTCGAGCCGCTCGTGACCCGTGACGTGCCCTTGCGGCAGAGCGGCGTCGCCGTGCGCGTCGGCGGACGGCCCGCGCTCGACGGAACCCTGGACGGCTTCGACGAGTCCCGGCCGCTGGCGCTGGATCACGAGGACCAGTACCGCCGGAGCGAGGAGCCGTATTCCGGCCCCGACGATTTCGCGGCCGTGGCGTGCGCCAACTGGGACGACGACGCGCTCTACCTCGCGGTCGAGGTGGCCAAGCCGGAGGTCGTCCTGCGGCCTGCCGACGCGGAGCCGCTGCTGCTGGACAACGAGCCGGACGACATCCACTCCGACGGCCTCCAGGTGTACGTCCGGCTGGCCCCGGACGAAGACCCGTACGGGTTCCTGATCGTGCCCGACCCCGAGGACGGGACGATCCGGGTTCGGACGGCATCGGGCTGCGTCGGCGACCCGGCCACGGTGAGCGGCTCCTGGGCGGCCACCGACAGCGGCTACGTCGTGACGCTCGCGCTCGAGCCGCCCGGATGGGACACCCGGACCTTCGGCGATCGCATCGGCTTCGACCTGCTGGTGAACGAGATGCTGCCCGACCGCGAGCGGCGGGCGGGACAGCTGGTCTGGAGCGGCGGCGGCGGGTGGGTGTGGCTGCGCGGCGACCGCCAGGACCCGGGCCGCTTTGGCGAGCTGGAGCTGGCGTGAGCGACGACCCGGTCGCCGGCTTCACCTCCACCGGGAGCAAGCGGCCCGAGGCGCTCTTCGGTGCCCTGGACGACCGCTGGACCCCGCCGGCGCGCATGGTCCGCTCGCAGGGCTGCCGCGTCTGGGACGCCCGGGGCCGGGAGTACGTGGACTTCGTCATGGCGCTCGGCGCGGTCGCGTTGGGGTACGGGCATCCGGAGGTGACGCGGGCGGCGGTCGGCGCAGTGAACGACGGGGTCGTGGGGCCGCTCGCGCCGGTGCTCGAGGAAGAGCTGGCTGCCGACCTCCGTCGCCTGATGCCGTGGGTGGAGCAGGTGCGGTTCCTCAAGAGCGGCGCGGAGGCGTGCGCCGCCGCCGTGCGGCTCGCCCGCGTGGCGACCGGGCGCGACCTCGTGCTCGGCTGCGGTTATCACGGCTGGTTCGACTGGTGCGAGGGAGGCGCGGGGGTACCCGCCGCGACGCGGGCGCTCTTCGCCGAGCTCCCGTTCAACGATGTCGAGGGCACCCGCCGCCTGCTCGCCGCGGCCGGCGACCGGCTTGCTTGTGTCATTTTCGAGCCGCTCGTCGTGCAGGAGCCGGGCGCCGAGTGGCTGGCCCTCCTGCGCACGGAGACCGAGCGCCACGGGGCGCTGCTGGTGGTGGACGAGATCAAGACCGCGTGCCGGCTCGCCGTGGGCGGAGGCACCGAGCGCTACGGCCTCCGGCCCGATCTCGTGGTGCTCGGGAAGGCCATCGCGAACGGATTCCCGCTCTCCGCGGTGGGCGGCCGCCGGGACGTCATGGCCGGCGTCGCCCGCACCTGGATCTCCTCCACGCTGGCCACCGAGCTCGTCTCGCTCGCGGCCGCGCGGGCCACGCTCGCCGTGGTCGAGCGGGAGGACGTGCCGGCCCGGTTGCGGGTGCTGGGCGCCCGCCTGCTCGAGGGGCTCCACGGGCTCGCGCAGCGTCATCCCGAGCGGATCACCGGGGTGGGCGGCGTCGCGGAAATGTGCTTTCTCCGGTTCGCCGACGAAGCCGCGTCCCGCGCGCTGGCGCGGGGAGCGGCCGACCGGGGAATCCTGTTCAAGCGCTCGGCCTACAACTTCGTCTCGCTCGCGCACGACGCCGCGGTGATCGACGGTGCCATCGACGCCCTGGGCGAGGTGCTCGCCGGGCCCGTCCCCTGACGTATCTTCCGCCGATGCTTATCGACGTCCATGCGCATTTCTATACCGGCAGGTCGAGCCGGGCCGACTGGCGGGAGCGGAACGCGAGCCGGCTCTCGGCGGGAGAGCGCGTGGGCATCACCTGGCACGTCGCCTCCATCCTGGGCACCTGGGGCCGGACGTCGCCCACGTACTTTCCGTCCCCGGCCGATCTGACCCACGCGAACGACGCCCTGGCGGCCCTCGCCCGGGAGCATCCCGGGCGCATCCGGGGCTATGTCGCCGTCAACCCGAACTTCACGGCCCACGCGGAGGCGGAGGTCCGCCGCGGATTGGCCGCGGGGCTCGTGGGCATCAAGCTCGCCGCCAGCCGCCGCGCCGACGATCCGCTGCTCGACCCGATCGCCGCGCTTGCGCGGGAGCACGAGGTCCCGATCCTACACCATATCTGGCAGCGCCGCCGCGGCGATGTGCCGGGCCAGGAGGCGTCCGACGCCGTGGAGCTGGGACGCCTCGCCGCGCGGCATCCGGAGGTGAGCTTCATCCTCGCGCACATCGGCGGCGGTGGCGACTGGATTCACTCGCTGCACGCGGTGCGCGACCGCGCGAACGTATTCGTGGATCTCTCGGGCAGCGGGGTGGACGGAGGCATGCTGGAGGCGTGCCTTGCGGCCGTCGGCGCGGGCCGCCTCTTGTGGGGCTGCGATCTCACGATCGACACCGGCTGGGCCAAGCTTCGCTACCTCGCGCACATTCTCGGGCCCGCGGAGCTCGAGCGGGTCCAGTGGCGGAACGCGGCCGCCATCTTTCCGGGCCGCGCCTTTCCCGCGGACTGATGCGCATCGACGTCAACGTCCTGCTCGGGGCGTACCCGTTTCGCCGGGTGCCGGGGACCTCACCGGACGCCGTGCTCCGCGCCATGGACCGCGTGGGCGTGGATCTGGGCTGGGCCACGCACCTCCCGGGACTGTTCTGGCGCGACCCCGGCGAAGGCAACGCGTGGCTCTACGAAACGGCCAGGCGCGAGCCGAGGCTGCGCCCGGTCCCGGCCGTGCATCCCGGTCTCCCCGGCTGGGAAGCGACGCTGGCCGAGGCGGTGGCAGCGGGCACGCCCGCGGTCCGCTGCGACCCGACCTTCTACGGCCTGGACCCGGCGGGGCCGGAGTTGCGCCGGCTCGCCGGCGCCTGCGGCGAGGCGGGTAAGCTCCTCATGCTCGCGGTCCGGCTCGAGGACGGGCGCCAGCGCCACCCGAACGACCGGGCGCCGGAGCTGCCTGCGGCGGCCGTGCGCGCGCTGCTCCGCTCCCACCCGGGCGTCCGGCTCCTCGTCACGCACGCGGACCGGGGTGTCGTGGAGGAGGTGCACTTCGGCTCGACCCCGGCGGAGGCCGCCCGGATCTGGTGGGACATCTGCTGGATTTGGGGGCCGCCGGAGGACCACCTCGCGACGCTGCTCGGCACCGTGGGCCTCGAGCGATTCGTACTCGGCACCGGCCAGCCGCTCCGGCTGCCGGAGACGAGCCTGGCCAAGCTCGATCTGCTGGACCTTCCCGCGGACCAGCGCGCGCTCATCGAGCGGCACAACGCGGAGCGCGCGGAAGGCCGATGAGCCAGCCGTCCGAGCGGCAGCACTTCCGGATCCAGTATCCCGCGGCAGCCCGGCCCGAGATCGTGATCGACGGCCGGGCCTACGACGTACTCGACATCTCCGAACACGGTGTGCGGTTCCGGGGCGACGGCGAGATCGCCGTCGCCGTCGGCGACGCGCTCTCGGGAAGGATCCGCTTCCGCCGGACCGAGGCCGTCGACGTGAGGGGAACGGTGCTGCGGGTCACCGGCCGGGAGATCGCGGCGAAGCTCGACGCCGGTGTCCCGCTCAAGGTGATCATCGAAGAGCAGCGGTATCTCCGCGAACAGCACGGCGGGACCGCCCGATGAGTCCGGCGTGAGCGGCGCGCCCGCGGACCTCGCGGCCCGATTGCGCCACGGGCTCATCCCCGCGGTGCCCGTGCCCTGCCGCGACGGCAACGTAGACGGCGCTGCGCTCGACCAGTACGTCCGCTGGATGGCGCAATGGCCGGTTGCGGGCGTAGCCGTTGGCGTCCATACCGGGCGCGGCCCGCACCTGGCGCCGGATGATCGCCGGCGGATCCTCTCGGCGTGGCGGCGCGGGCTGCCCGACCGGGTGCTTGTGGCCGGCGCGTGGGACGAGGTCAGCGCACGCGAGGCGCGGGCCGGCGGGGCCGATGCGATACTCGTCTTTCCCCGGCGGGAGGATCCGGTGGCTTGGCACGAGCGGCTCGCCCGCGAGCTGCCGGTGGTGCTGTTCTACCTCTATGAGGCGGCCGGCGGGGTCGCTTGGTCCATGGGCGTGCTGCGTGAGCTGCTGGCGCTCCCGGGCGTGCTGGGCATCAAGGTCGCGACACTCGACTCGGTCATGACCTTCCAGGAGATCGCGGCCGTGGTGAAGGAGACGCCTGGCAAGCTGCTGGTCACGGGCGAGGACCGGTTTCTCGGCTACTCCCTCCTGCTCGGGGCGGAGGCGGCCCTCGTGGGGATGGGCGCGGCGCTCACCGACATCCAGGCCGCGCTGCTCCGCTCCCGGCGGGACGGCGATTGGCCACGCTTCGTGCGCCTCTCGACAGTGTGCGACGACTTCGCGCGCGCGACCTTCCGCCCTCCGATGGAAGGCTACGTGCGGCGGATGCTCTGGGCCGCCGCGGCCGACGGGGCGTTCGCGGGGGAGGCGTGCGACGACCCCTGGGGCCCCGCGCTGCCCGTTTCGGAGCGCCGGGCGGTGGAGCAGGCGGTGCGGCATGCACGCGCGGCTCGCGGCTGACTTCGAGCGGTTCCGCGCCGGCCTTCCCCGCGACTTCGCGGCACATGTTCGCGAGGCGTACGGCATCGACCTCACGGCGCGCTACCTCGGATATCCGCTGCCGCACCCGATCGGCAAGGGCTCGGGTCAGCTCTCCCTAAGCCCGGAGCAGCTGGAGACCGACCGCGCCGCGGGCCTGGCCTTCGTGGTGCTCAAGACACTCATCGCCGAGACCGCCGCGGGCGCGCGCTCGATGGGCGCCTGGGCCCTGCGCGAGACGAGGATGACCGTGGAGCGCCGCCGCGCGGGCGCGCGTGACGGCTGGACGGTCACCTGGAAGGGGAGGGGCTGGGACCGGAGTCTGGAGGAGTACCTGGCGCTGGTCCGTTGCGCCCGCGATCTCACCCGGGCCGGCGCCCCGGGCATGCTCGCCGTGCCCTCGGTCAAGTATCACCTGCCGCGTCTGGGCGAGCCGTTCTCGGAGGAGGAGTACGGGTACACCACGGCTGCGCTCGCGCGGACGTGGGCGCCGGATGCGCTTCCGGTGGAAAAGGACTTCTCACCCACGCTGGCCGGGGACCCGCTGGCCGACGAGCGGGCCCAGGTCCTGCGCTGGATCATGGAGGTGCCCGGCCACATCCGCGGCGCCGCACCCTCGGGCGCGCGGGTCCAGCTCAAGCTCATGAACGCCCGCTTCGATGATGCATTCCAGGTCGAGATGCTGGCCGCCGCCCGCCACGCGGACGGCGTGACCGCCTTCAACCGGCTGTTCGATCCGGAGCGGGGCGTCGCCTACGGCGGCTGGGAGCTGAGCGACCGGAATCTCCGCGTGCTGGACCTGGCGCGTGCCGGGGGAACGCGGCCGGGCGGCCTGTCCGGCACGGGCAACATCTGCTCGGGACGGGTGCTGCTCGACTACGCGCGGCGCGGCTGCGAGAGCGTCCAGCTGCACACGTTCTTCCAGCTGCCGCTGGGTGAGTATCCCGCGACCGCCGGCTCCCGCACCCAGCGGGCGCTCCATGCCCTGATGTTCCATCCGGCGGACGGGCTCGTGGCGGGGATGCTCGAGCTGGAGCGGCAGGGCCTGCTCCACCGCCGGGGCGGGGCACTGCACTTCCTGGATCTCGCATGCGCATCGATCGAGCCGAGCTCTACGAGCTGACGCTGCCGCTCAGCGAGCCGTTCGGCATCTCCGGCGGCGTCATGCGGGCGCGGCGCTCGCTGATCGTGGTGCTGCACGACGGCGAGGGGCACGTCGGCTACGGCGAGTCGCCGCCGTTCGAGCTGCCCTTCTACTCCGACGAGACGCTCGCGAGCGCGCGGGACATGCTCGAGCGCGTGCTGCTCCCCCGGGTGGTGGGACGCGAGTTCGAGCGGCCCGAGGACGTGGACGCCGCGCTCCGGCCCGGCGTGCGGGGCAATCGGTTCGCCCGGGCCGGCCTGGAGACGGCGGCCTGGGACCTCGAGGCGAGCCGCCGGGGGACCGGGCTCGCGGCGCTCGTGGCGGAGCGAGTGGGGGCCGCGCCGGCGGCGACGATCCCGTGCGGCGTGGCGCTCGGCATCCCCGAGGACCGGAGCCCGAAGACCCTGGCGCGGTGGATCGGCGAGGCGCTCGGAGAAGGCTACCGGCGGGTCAAGATCAAGGTGGCGCCGGGCTGGGACGACGCGCCGGTTGGCGCGGCGCGCGAGGTGCTCGCGGGCACCGGCATCCCGCTCACGGTGGACGCGAACGGCGCCTATGCCTGGCCCGCGGACGAGGCCGCGCTCCGCGCGCTGGATGAGGCCGGCCTGCTCTACATCGAGCAGCCGCTCGGCCCGGACGAGCTGGTGGGACACGCCCGGCTCGGCCGCCAGCTTGGAACGCCCATCTGCCTCGACGAAACGCTCCACGACGCGGGCTGGGCGCGGCAGGTGGCCGAGCTGCGCGGGCCGAAGGTGTGGAACCTCAAGGTGCACCGGGTGGGCGGGCTTACCGAGGCGATCGCCGTCTATCGGGAGGCGATCCGCTACGGCGCGGCGCTCTGGGCCGGCACCGTGCCGGAGTCGGGCATCGGAAGCCAGGCCGATCTGGCCGTCGCGGCGCTGCCCGGGTTCGTCTACCCGTCGGATCTCGAGCCGAGCACCCGGTGGTATGGGCGCAACGTGGACGTGATCAAGCTGGTGATGGGCCGCGACGGCTCGATGCAGGTGCCCGGCCTTTCCGTCGCGAGGATGCTGGATGCCGGGCGCTTCCGCGCGGCGGCCCGCCGGCTTCTCTAGGCGGCCGGCGCGCTCCTCCGCTTCCGGGCGTAATGGCGCCTGGCCTTGGCCATGTTGCCGCAGCCTTTCATGTCGCACCAGCGCCGGGACCGGTTCCGGCTGCGGTCGACGAAGAGCCAGCCGCAGTGCTCGTTGGCGCAGGCCCGGACGAGGGAAGCGTCGGCGGAGGTGAGCAGGCTCGCCGCGGACCACGCCACCGGCCAGAGCATCCGGTCCAGCTCGTCCCCCTGGTCCACGAACGTCCAGGAGCAGGCGTCACCCTCGACGCCCAGCCGGAGCCGGCCGAGTGCCCGCCCGAGAAACCGGTTCAGCATCTCCGCCGCGGCCGCGCTCGGCTCCCGCCGCTCCGCGCGGGCGGTGACGACCTCGTGGATGGCTTCCCGCAACGCATGGGCGTCGCGCAGCGCGTCGGCCGCCGCTCCGGGATCGGCGCGCGCCTCCCGGCGCAGGCGCCGCGCGGCCGCCTCGCTCAGCACCTCCGCCTGCTGCGCCCACTCTACAAGGTCGCCGTAGCTCGCGAGGCGCTCGCTCGGGCGTGCCTCGCCGCTCCAGGCGACCGTGTTCGCGAAGTCGAGGCAGACCCGCCCACCGTGCCACTCGAAGGGCGGGTGCTGCGTGGTTTCGGGGCTCATCCGTCCTCGTCGGGAAGTCTCCGGACAATATAACCGCTGAAACACCGTTCACAGGTTACGTCCCGGGTTTGGGCCCGGGGCGTCGCCCGGACGATTGACCGCCGCGGCGCCGGGACGTAGCGTGAGAGACAGGCCGGGACGGATCGGCCCTTCGGAGGTGTCGCATGGTCGAATACGCCTTGCTCATCAGCCACAGCGCCCTGGCCAGCTTCAGCAACCTGGCCCACCAGGTGAATGACATGGCGGGCTCGGTGAACTGGCTGCTGGTCGGCGGGATCGTCGTCGGGCTGCTCATCGCCCGGTCCGCGCTCAAGTCGCCGCGCGTCTGAGTCCCACCTCATGCCCTTCACGCGCGACGACATCCGTGCGTCCGTCGAGCGTGCCGGGGACGCGCACTGGCGCGCCCTCGTCGATCACCACGAAGACGCTTATCCCGCGAGCCGCCCGACCCCGGGCGACGTCTGCCGCGCCGAGGCCGAGCGGCTCAATGCCATGGGGCTCGGGTCCGTCGCCGAGTTCGACCTGGTCGAGAGCCGCGTGGAGCGGATCGGCGACGCCGAGGTGCGCCTCACCCACGTGTTCCGCTACCAGCCGCTGAACCTCAGGCTCCTGGTCGAGCCGTTCACCAACTACAGCTGAGCCCGCAGCCACCGGTGGACCGTCACGTCTTCCACCTGATCCCCCACACTCACTGGGATCGGGAGTGGTACCTGCCGCGCGCGGCGTTCAGCGCCCGCCTGGTGGGCATGCTCGACGACCTGCTGTCGCGCCTCGAGGTCGACCCCGGGTTCACCAGCTTCCTGCTCGACGGACAGAGCGCGCTGCTCTCGGACTACCTCGCCGCACGCCCCGAACAGCGACCCCGCGCGGAGGCGCTGGTCCGCGCGGGGCGGCTCCAGGCCGGCCCCTGGTACGTGCTCCCCGATGAGCAGATCCCCTCCGCCGAGTCCCTCGTCCGGAACCTGCTGCTCGGCCGGGCGGACGCGGAGACCTTCGGTGGGCGGTGCGACGTGCTCTACTCGCCCGACGCGTTTGGGCATCCGGCCATGCTGCCCGATCTCGCCCGCGAGTTCGGGCTCGCGGGCGGCGTGGTGTGGCGCGGGCTCGATCCCACGGCCACGGGCGGCCGGGACCTGGTCCGCTGGCGTGGCGCGGCTGCCGATCTCCTGGTGTATCACCTCCCGCCCGCGGGCTACGAAGCGGGCTCCGCCCTCTTCTGCCCCGACTCCGCTCTCGCCAAGGCGTGGCGCCCGCTCCGGGATG
>DASWAI010000076.1:0-1743 GCA_036391215.1 Gemmatimonadales bacterium | reverse complement strand
CCGGTGGCCGGGTCACGCATCGGCTGGGCGCCGGCGGGCGAGAGGTCCAGGATCGAGAGCCGGCGATGCGCGAGCATGGCGCCCCAGCCGCGCTCGTCCGGCGTCGCGACCCATTCCCCAGACGCATCCGGTCCGCGGTGGCTCAGCGCGGCGCTCATCCGCGCGAGCGCCGATCGGTTCTGCTCGTCGATCCGGCCGACGATCCCGGCGATCCCGCACATCGCGTCACGCCAGCCGCGCGGAGGACGCGCCGGAGCCCCGGTCGCCTGCCTCGGGCCCGGCGACGGCCGCCGCCGGAGTCCACCGCGCCGCCTGCCGCGCGTCGAGCGCAGCGGTGGCGCGGGCCTTCCCGCGCAGCAGGCACTCCCACTGGTAGCGGCGCAGGAACCGGCGGAACTCGGCGTCCCCGTAGCGGGGGCGCCGCGCCAGCATGCTCCCGAAGTAGCCGTGGAGCATGGCGAGCCCGCCGACCACGCGCGGCGGGCGCGTCATCCGGTAGAGCGCGCTCGCGACCATGTACCAGGGCGACGTCCCCATGAAGTGCTGGCCGAAGCCGTGCCGGACGCGTCCGGTCCACCAGCTCTGGTGGCTCGTCCCCATGGGTCGGAGGTGCAGGAAGCGCAACTCCGGATCGTCCCACGACACGGCGATCCACCCGAGCTGCCGGCAGCGGTGGCCGTCGATGCCGTCCCACATGACCTCGCGTACGAAGCCGCCGATCTGCCGGAAGCACTCCGTGCGGTAGAACTTCGTCATCCCCACCGAGTTCTCGTCGCCGCACTTCTCCGAGACGAGTCCCCCGACGCCGGTGAGCGGGAACCGGAACGGCGGCTCGCGCGCCTCAGGCGGGAAGAAGTAGGGCTTACCGGAGCACGTCCCGATCCGGGGCTCACCCTCCATGCGGTCCATGAGGCCCGCGAAGTAGCGGGGCGGCAGGTCGAGATCGAGGTCGAGCTTGCAGACGTAGTCGAAGGCGGCCGGATCGATCGTCTCGAAGCCGGCGTAGAAAGCGTCGATGACCCCGCCGCCCAGCTTGCGGGTCCCACGGTCGGCCCGTCGGATGATCCGGACGAAGGGCAACGGGGCCGCGCACTCCGCCAGGATGGCGGGAGTCTCGTCCGTCGAGCCGTCGTCCACGATCACCCAGAGCGCGGGCGGCTCGGTCTGCCGCGCGATCGCCGCGATCGTCCTGCGGGCGTAAGCGGCCTCGTCGCGGCAGGGGGTGATCAGGCAGTAGCGCCGGGAGCTCATGGTACTTCCTCGCCTGATGGTGCAGCCGATCGTGTAGCACGCCGTGAGCGACGCGGCCTGCTGCACGGTGTCCCGCAACCGAGGGGATACTGATCCGCGGCCCAGAGGGCACTAATGTGCGCGCCGCCTCGCCGTATCGGCGATGATAGATGGCGAGTCCGCCGGAACGAAGACCTCCAGCGGGGCCCGCGAAGGCGTAAGAAGCCTCATGCTCGAAACACTGCGCCACGATGCCAGGAGGTACTCCGCCCTCGGGGGCTGGTACCGGAACCTCGGGTTCTGGGTGGTGGCCACGTACCGCTTCGGCACCTGGGCTCGGGGCTTGCCGCGCCCGCTCGGCCTACCATTCCGCCTTGTCCATGCGGCGATCCGTCTGCCCTGGGCCGCGCTGCTGCACGTGAAGCTGGACGCCGAGCGCATCGGGCCAGGGTTCTGCCTGATCCACCCGCACTGCGTGCTCACCGCGGCCGGGTCGGTGATCGGCCGCGATTG
>DASWAI010000075.1:0-10478 GCA_036391215.1 Gemmatimonadales bacterium | reverse complement strand
TAGGACGGGGCCCTCTCAAGGCCCAAACACGGGTTCGAATCCCGTTAGCGCTATCACAACGGTTGAGCCCGGCCAGGCGGGAATCGCGGCCCCATCGTCTATCGGCTAGGACGCGACCCTTTCAAGGTCGAAAGACGGGTTCGATTCCCGTTGGGGCTATGCCGACACCCGCGCGCCTCTAGCTCAACTGGCAGAGCAAGGGACTCTTAATCCCTAGGTTCTGGGTTCGACTCCCAGGGGGCGCACTTTCCGCAGGTTCGTATCCGTAACATCAGTCCGTGGGCCCGGCCATCGCGCCGGGCCTTTTACTTCCTGGTCGCTGGCGATTTCGGATGCCTTCAAAGCGAACGGCGACGTGCTCGAAGCGCGCCGCCGTTCGCGTCGTGTGACTGCCCCATGCGTCAAGGCGCCAACGTGAGCTGCAGGGTGATCAGAGAGCAGCCGTTGGTGCCCTGACACGCGACGACCTGCACCCCTGTGCTGGTCAGGGCGCTGATCACGTTTCCGTTGGTGAGACCCGTGGTCCAATTGAGGGCCGTCTGGCTGAAGTCGATCGTCCAGGGCTTCGAGGTGTTGTCCGTCCCCGTGAGTACGCCGGCGCCAGTGGTGTAGTCGTTCGCGGTGCCGTGGTAGACCAGCTGGGCGACCGCGCCGCTACTGGTGTTGAACTCGAGGATTTGTTGACCGGACCCGTCATTCGCCGAGTACACGGTGGCGCCGGCCGGGAAGGATAGCGCGACGGTGAAGGTGGTCGTGCCGAGCACAAGGCAGTTCGTATGGTAGGGCGACGTCGGGTGCAGCTGCGGGTTGAGCCATAGGCCGGGATAGCCCTTGGAGCTCGTGACACACTCACCCTTGCCGTTGTTCCCGACGCGGCCGTCGCTGTAGTACGCGATGCAGTTCGGGTTGTTCGGCCCGGACACGGTGCCGAGCGAGTCGGTCCAGACGCCGTTCGGCCCGCAGGTCCCGTTTCCGAATTCGGCCGTGCCCGACGTCGCGAAAGAGAGCGACGTGGTGCCACCGGTGTTCGCGGCGGTGCCGCTGGCGGAAGGCGCGAACACCGTGGTGTCGATCGGCTCGATCACGGGGCTGCCGCTGCCCCCGCCGGTGCTGCCGCCGCCGCTCCCGCTGGTGCTGGTGCCGCCGCTCCCACCCGCGCCGCTGGTGGATGGAGACGATGGTCCGAGGGGGTCTCCCTTGGCGCAGGCTGTGAGCGTGATGGTGGCCAGAACGACGGCCGTGAGATGGAGGTGCCGCATGGGGTTCTCCTTCGACGCGTAAGGGTGCGCCGGCTCCCGCCGGCGGCGCCCTTTCGACAACCAGGCTGTCTCGCAACGAGACCCTTGGCTTTGCGGACCGGCCTCACGGCCGGGGTGCCCTAGTCGAAAGGACTACGAATTCCACTGTCGCAATCGCGACAGCGATAGGTAGAAGCAAGGCCGATGCCCATTTGTTACTGGGCTGCTAAGTCATTGTCTCTTCGTTGTGTACGCTTCGCAGCCCTTTCGCCCGCCCGCCGCATTGCGGGCGTAATGCCGGATTCCAGCTCCTCGCCTCGACCGTCGTAACTGTGCCTTCCTTCCCGCCCGCTTCACGTCCGCCTCATCCCCCGCGTGCAGTCTTGGAGGCGTCGCGAACCCACCATCCAGCGGAGAGGGACCTATGTCTGTGGGAGAGAGATGCAGCCGGATCATGGCGACGGCCTGGCCCAAGGAGAGCGTGCGCGTCGCCGCGCAGCGGATGGCCGAGCACGACGTGGGGACCCTCGTCATCGTCGACCCCGACGGATCGACCCAGGCGCTCGGCATTCTCACCGACCGGGACATCACCACGCGCTGCGTCGCGGGGAACCTCGACCCGGACCGCACGCCGGTCGTGCGGGTGATGACGAAGCCGGTCCATTCGATCGATGAGGGGGCCTCGATCGAGGACGCCGTGGCGAAGATGGCCATCGCGGGGACGCGGCGGCTGGTCGTGACCAGCAGGGGGAGCGCGGCGATCGGGATCGTGAGCCTGGACGACGTGCTCGATATGCTGACCGAGGAGAACGCGGCCATCGGCCACCTGCTCGAGAAGCAGAAGCCCCACGTAACGGCCTAGCAGCCGGATTTCACGGGAGTCTCACGGTCGCTTCACGGCGGAGGAGTAAGTTGTATGGTGCGTTGCGGCCGGTGCCATGAGGTCGGCGGTGTGAACCGCGACGAAGCATGCGCGCGGTGAGTGCCGCCGGGCCCGAGCTGAAGTCACGGCACAGGGCTCTCGAGACCGGTCGGAACAGCCGGTCGCACCGACCCACAACGCAACCGCCGCCCGCGACGAACGGGCGGCGGTTTCTTTTCCGGTTCCGATGAGAAGAGCGCTCAATAGGCGGGAACGCCGGAGCGCGCCGCCCGCCAGGCCCGCTCCATGGCGAGATGCTGAACGAACCAGGCCGCGGCCCAGCGTCCCGCGCCGTCGAGAGCGCCGGGGTCGGCGAATCGCCGCCCGGCGCTGCGGATCGTGGCCAGGCGCTTCGACCCACCCAGCTTGGCCAGCGCGGCGCGGGCCACGCTCATGCCCTCTTCGTCCCTGCTGCCCGCGAGAAGAAGCGTCGGCGCGGTCACCGCGTCGAGGTTCTCCACCAGGTCCGGACGGCCGCCCCGCACCACCACGGCATCCATCGGCGCCGGGCCCGCGGCGGCCGCGAGCACGGCGGCCACGCCGGCCCCGGCCGCGTAGCACCCCACGGGGAGACCCGCGGCTTCCGGCTGGTGCTTGAGCCATGTGATCGCGGTATGGACCTTGTCCGCCAGGCGCGCGGCATCGCTCCGACCCCGGGAATCCGCGCCGCGGGCCCCCAGGTGGATCATTGCCGTTCCCATCCCCGCGCCGGCGAGCTGCCCGGCCAGATGCTCGTCCTCGCTCAGCCGGTCGCCGTTGCCCACCCGCACGAGAAGCACGAAGCCCGATGGATGGCAGGGCCAGGCAAGCCGTACCCGGAGCCGCTCTGCCGCCGGGCCGACATCCGCTTCCCGGGCCCCGGCCGCGAGGAACGGCTTGGCTGCAGCTGCAGTGGAACTCACGGCGTCGCTCCCGCTTGGTCTTCCACGCAAGCTACGGCCCCGCGCGTGAAGAGAACGTGAAGCGAATCCGAACGGGTTCCGCGGGCTACGGCGTGGCCGGCCCCGCGCGCGAGAGACGGAGGAGGAAGGCGGCCGCGCGGGCCGTGGCGGTCGGGAGGGACCGGAGGTCCACCCACTCGTCCGGCGTGTGCGCCCCGCCACCCCGGACGCCCAGGCCGTTGATCGCCGCGGTGTACGGCGCGGCGAACGCGACATCGGCCGCGCCGCGCTTGGCCGGGTCGAGCGCCTCGACGGGGCCGTAGCCGAGCGCCCGGCTGACCGAGTCGAGCGTGGCGAGCAGCGCGTCGTTCCTCGGCGAGGGCGCCATCGCGGGGTAGGGATCCGCGAACGAGATGGTGGCGGACGTGCCGGGGAGGTGGCGGGCCACGATCTCACGCATGCGCGCCTCCGCGTGCACGAGCTGCGAGTCGTAGAGGAAGCGCAGGTCGCCGGTGGCCGTCAGCACGCGGGGCACGATGTTGTCCTTGCCGGCCGCGGTGGCGGAGAGCGCCATGGTATCGAAGGCGACGTGGGTGCCGCCCGCGATCACGGCCGGATTGAAGGTGAGATACGGCTCTCCGGCCATCGTGGTGCGGAAGCCGTCGATGATCCGGGCCGCCTCGAGCACGGCCCCGTAGCCGGCATCGGGGGTGAAGATCGCGCCGGAGTGGTACTGCCGGCCTGTCACTCGAAGGATCCACGACGTCGCCCCCCGTTGGGCCACCGTGGCGCTGCCGGCATCCGGCTCGAAGTCGATCGTGACGTCGCTTCGCCGGGCGGCATCCACCAGCGCCGCGCGGGAGACCGACATGGGCTGCCCGGCCGCCTCTTCGTCGCCCGTGAGCAGCACGGACACCTGCATGCCGTCGAGTACGCCGGCGCTCGCGAGCGCCTTGAGGGCGTACAGGATGACGACGTCGCCGCCCTTCATGTCGTAGACGCCGGCTCCCCGGGCCAGGGTGTCGGCCCGCTGGAACCCCCGCTGAGCGCCTTCGAACACGGTGTCGAGATGCCCGATCAGGAGGATCCGCCGGCCCCGCCCGCCCTTGCGCTCCGCGTACAGATGACCGGCGCGCTCGAGCTTTGGCGGCAGGTCTATCCACGACGTTGTGAACCCGAGCGAGTCGAGGCTCCGGCGCAGGACCTCGCCCACCGCCTTCACCCCGGCGGCGTGCATGGTGCCGCTCTGGATATTGACGATCCGCTCGAGCATGGCGATCTGCTCGTCGTGATGGCGCTCCGCGTAGGCGCGCAGGTCGAGCTCGACGGGTGCGGCGGTCTGCCCGCGCGCGGGAGCCGCGCCGAACAGCAAGGCCGCGGCGGCGAGGGCGCCCATTGGGCGGCGGGCGGACGGACGAGCGGTGGACGTCATGGCAGGTTGCGTTTGCGCGGTGGTCCGGGAGGTCCCATACTCAGGAGAACATACACCCCGACGGGCTCCGGGGACCTCTATGCGACGTCTCCTCTACGTTCTCATCGCGCTGCTCGTCCTGATCCTGGCAGTCTTCGGACTGGGATACGGAGCGCTGCACTCTTCCGCCGTACACAAGAAGATCGAGGAAGCCCTGACCTCGGCCCTGGGCCAGCCGGTCGAACTGGGCGGGTTCGGGGTCGCGCTGTTCCCGACGCCGGCGCTCGACGTGCACGCCATCCGGATCGGCGGGGCGGACTCGAACTCCGCGCCGGGCCTGTCGCTGGCGAGCCTCCACGTGTCGCCGGAGGTAAAGTCGTTCCTGCCGGGGCGCACCCTCACGATCGACCACGTCGAGCTGCGCGGGCTCACGATCGCGCTCCGGAAGGATAAGACCGGGAAATGGCTGCTCCCGGTGGCGCCCGCGCCGGCGCCGGCGGGCGCGGGCGGCGCAGGCGGCGCGCCGCCGGTCAACCTGCGGCTGCTGCAGGTGCGCGACGGCCGGATCCGGATCGTGGACGACAGCCTCACCGGCCCGAAGGGCGAGCCGACGGTCAGCACCATCTCGAACGTCGAGGCCGAGCTCCAGGCAGCGGGCGGGGACATCAAGGCGCCCCGGTTCACCGGCAGGCTCGGAAGCACGACGGTCACCGGCGCGGCCGAGGCGGGGCCCAAGGGCGCGTCGCTCCAGCTCGCGTCGGAATCGATCGAGAGCGCCGACCTGCCCTCGCTGTTCGCGCTCGCGGGCATGCGGCCGTATCCCGGCCTCGCGATCTCGGGCAGGGCCCCGTTCGAGCTCAGCACCACGATCGCCCCGGACTTCAAGACCTTCGTCGCCGCCGGCAAAGCGGCGATCGCGCACGTGAAGCTCGGCACCCTGGCGCTCGACGACATGTCGTCGGAGTTCCGCTTCGAGAAGGGCGTCTTCACGCTCAATCCGTTCACGTTCACCTTCTTCGGCGGGAAGCAGCAGGGCTTGGTGGCGATCGACCTGAGCCAGCCGACGCCGGTGTATACGATCCGCTCCGGCGTGAGCGGGCTCGACGTGAACCGGGCGCTCAGCGCTACGACCACGATGAAGGACTTTCTGCTCGGACGCGCGAGCGTGACGGCCGACGTGAAGGGAAGCGGGAGCAGCGCGCCGGCGATTCAGAAGAGCCTCACGGGCACGGTCAAGTTCCAGCTCACGAACGGCGTCATCAAGAACTTTCCGCTGCTCGCCCGGGTCAACCAGGCGCTGGGCATCACCGAGGGGAACGACAACGACACGAAGTTCGAGAGCCTGTCCGGGACCGCGGCCATCGGCGGGGGAAAGGCGAAGACGAACGACCTGCTGCTCAAGGCGGGCGAGCTGTCAATGAACGGAGCGGGCGTGTTGGGCTTCGACCAGTCGCTCGATTTCAAGCTCCACGCGGTGATGTCGGCGGCCAAGTCCCAGCAGCTGCTCGGCAAGCTCGGGCCGCTCGGCCGGCTGCGCAATGCACAGGGGGAGATCGTAGTCCCCGTGACCGTGACGGGCACGACGCGGGCGCCCAAGTACGGCGTTGACATCGGCTCGGTCGCGAAGAAGCAGGCGAAGGAGGAGATCCAGAAGGGCCTGATCAAGTTGTTCCAGAAGAACTGACCCCAGGAGGGCGCATGCCAGGCACCGACGAACCCTTGCCCGACTTTTCCGATGTGCAGAGCGGCAGCTCGTCCGGCGCGGCGAGCTCGACCCCGCAGCGGACCTATACAGTGGTAGCGGGCGACAACCTGTCCAAGATCGCGAAGAAGATCTACGGCGACGGCAACAAGTGGAGAAAGATCTTCGACGCCAATACCGACGTGCTCAAGAACCCCGACCTGATCCGCCCCGGGCAGGTCCTCAAGATTCCCGAGCTCTGACCCGGGAGGACTCCGCCATGCGACACATTCGATATAGCACTACGGCAACGCTCGTTGTGCTGGGCCTGGCCGCCGCGTGCAAGAAGGCGCCGGCGCCGCCTCCGCCCGCGGAAACCCGGCCGGCCGCGCCGGCCCCGGCACCAGAGGCCAGGGTCGGCGAGATCCAGGTGGGCCGGGCGCTCGGGCCCGACAAGCGGGTGCTGTCCCCGCTGGCGACCTTCGGCCCGAAGGACACGATCTTCGCCTCGGTGGTCACCGAGAACGTGCCGGCCGGCGCGAAGCTCGCCGCGAAGTGGACCTTCCAGACCGGGCAGATCGTGGACACCACGACGCACGCCGTGGCCGCCGCAACCGGCGACCAGGTGGCGGTCACCGAGTTCCACATCGTGAAGCCGAGCGGCTGGCCGGCGGGGAAGTACAACCTTGATATCTCGCTGGACGGCAAGCTGGCCGGCACGCGGCAATTCGAGGTGAAGAAGTAGCGCGGGTGTGTGGACGAGTGTGCAGACCTTGCGTTCACATCTGCACATTGTGTGGACCGGCGGCTCAAGCCGCGTGCGCGGTGGTGCTTAGCGCTCCACATCAAATCCACACACGATCGACGTAAACCGAAGAAAGACAGGCACTTGCGCGATTATTCCCGGGCCCTATATTGAGCCCACGCTTCGCTGAGCACGTACTGAGGCCTTCGGTTTCAGTGGCGATCGGCAAGCGGTCCGGCCGGAATATCGGAGGAGAGCGCCGACGCAACCAAGGGCTCAGGCGCTTGCAGATCCCGGTGGTCACTCCGGTTGGATTGATGGAGCCAGTCGCGCGCTCCATCCGGCCCGATGCGGCGCATCGGAACGCAGTGCGGGAGATCGGTCCGCGACCCGACCCGACCCGCAGCGCTCGCAGCGACGAACCAGGTGGGATGGCCATCCGGCCTGGGGATAGAAGCTGAGGCCTCACAAACGCCCTCCCGCGGTAAACAGCCGCGACGGCACGTGAGAGAAGAACGGCGGCCTTCGGGCCCCGACCTCGGGTAGTCGATGCGGAGAGCGGCCGCTCGGACTTCGGTCCGGCGGCCGCTTTCATTTTGTAGCCCCTCGTCCTCCGGGCCCGTCAGTGCCAGCTGCGCGCGACCGAGTCCTCCCAGACCCGCTGCCGTACCACGCCCCCGTTCTCCAGGATCTGCCGGTCGAACCGGACGTGCAGGAAGCGCTCGTCCGAGCGGATGTCCATCCGCGTATCGAGCTCGAGCAGGCGCCCCGGCAACTGGATGCGATGGGTCTCCCGGCCCAGGAACCGAGCCTCGGCCGGCCGGTCCCGCCGCACGGTCCAGCGCTCGGTCTCCGCGATGCGGACCCGGCGGTCGCCGATCTCGTAACCGTCGGGCTCGCGCAGCTCCACCGTGGTCGAGTCGGCGTGAAGGTCGGTGAGCACGCGGTGCGCGGGCCCGTCCTCCGGCTCGATGGATCGGGCGTCCGGGGCGGTGACCCGCGGCTCGGGCGCGGGCAGCTCGGGGGCCGGGCCCGGCGCGGGCACCAGCGGCAACCGCAGCACGGCGTCGCCGCCGGTATCGAGCGTGGTCGTCATGGCGAAGGGCGTGGGCCAGAGCATCGGGAATTGCGCGTTGGACACGGCGAGGCGGACCCGATGCCCGGGGCTGAAGGTCCATGTCGTGAAGTGCAGGGCCAGCGTGATCCGCTCCCGCCGGCCCGGGACGAGGCGGCGAGGCGAGAGCCTGGAGCGGATCTGGGTCCCGTTGATCGCGGCGCCGGTGACGAGGGAGACTTCCCCCGTCGGCGCCACGTCTTCCAGCCGCACGGTCCAGTTGGCCAGCGGCACGGCGGCGGACACCATGAGTTCCGCCCGCGGAAACCCCGCCAGCACGAGCGCCTTCCGGAGCGGCTGGCCGTCGTACACCAGGCTCCCGGCGTCGTCGGGCCGCATGTCCCCCGTCGGATCGCCCCACCAGTCGCCGGCGGCCCAGCCCGCGTCCGGAACGTAGCGCAGCGAGTCGGTCCCCCGTGGGGCGGGCTCGGCGACCAGCCGTCCGCCTCCGGCGGGCCGCAGCGTGAGCCAGCGGGTCCCCGGGATCGGCCAGTCGGTGAACCGCCAGCGGCCCGGGAGCAGGCTGATCGTATCGCTCGGGAGGTAGCCCGCGCGCTGGAACAGCAGGAGCCTGGGCTCGTGGAGGAGCCCGGTGTCGCGCCCCTTGAGCCAGTGGTCCCACCACCGGACGGCGCGCGCCCGCCACTCGTAGTTGGGGCCGGGAACCCCGTTGTCCGGCCAGTCGTGCTCCCAGGGACCGATCTCGGCTTTCACCGGCGCCTTCAGGCTCTCCAGCAGCCGGAGCACGGTGTCGCGGTAGCCGTCGTGCAGCCCTCCGATCAGATACACGGGGATCGTGATCCGCTCCGGGGAGAACCGCAGCGAGCCCCGCCGCCAGAAGTCGCCGTCGCGATCGTGCCGGAGGTAGGTGAAGATCCACGGCTCCGCGTCGAACCGATCGGCGAAGTAGGCCGAGTCGAGCGGATAGTCCGGGGTGGCCGGGAGCCCGTTCTCGTGGTCGATCTCGAGGGCGTAGGGATCCACGTGCAGGACGCCGTCGATGTAGTGCACGTCGTCGTGGAAGAGGTCGTCCGATGCGTGCAGCGCGAGGACGGCCTCGAGCGCGGGCGGCCGGCGCATCGCCACCTGGAGCGCGTTGAAGCCGCCCCAGGAGATACCCCACATCCCGACCGCGCCGGTGGCGCCGGGCAGCCGGGCCAGCTGCGCGATGATCTCGTCCGCGTCCGACAGCTCCACATCCGAGTACTCG
Organism: Gemmatimonadales bacterium; assembly: GCA_036391215.1. Taxonomy (GTDB): domain Bacteria; phylum Gemmatimonadota; class Gemmatimonadetes; order Gemmatimonadales; family GWC2-71-9; genus DASQPE01. The sequence continues at coordinate 1,276 of DASWAI010000075.1, read as the reverse complement.
CGGGGCGGCAGCCGGCCCTGCGAGCCGCCGGTGCCGCGGATGTCCACCTTGGCCATGATGTAGCCCCGGCGGACGAAGTACTCATAGAGCGGGTAGTCGCGCCGGTAGAAGGAGTCGTCCTTCCGGTAGGGCAGGTACTCGAGGAGTACGGGAAAGCGCTCCGTGGAATCGCGCGGCACCGGGCGCCAGAAGGTGACGGCCAGCTCGATGCCGTCCGGCATCCTGAGCCGCTCGTGGCTCACGGTGAACGGGTAGAGGGGCGGGCTGGCGAGGACGAGGGCGGCGGCGGTGGCGAGCAGCACCGCTCAATGATATCCCGGACCGGGTCCGGCCGCCGCCCTCAGGACGGGTCGGTCGCGGCGGCCGCGCCGCCCCGGGCGCCGGCGACTTCGGCCTCCTCCAGGCGCGCCGCGCGGGACGCGACCGTGTCGAGGTCGCCGCCCAGCGCGTCCATCCGGTTCTGGAACTGGCAGTCGATGATCAGGAGACCGATCACGTAGGCGGCCAGGTTGGCGCCGAAGATCACCGCGAAGAGCGTGGGGTAGGGCACCCAGGCGCCGAAGTACAGCACGACGCGCTTGAAGCCCGGATCGAAGCCCGAGCGGTCGCAGATGGTCGTGAGGAGCAGCACCGCCCCGATGGCGAGCAGGACATGGGTGAGCGGCGCCAGCCCCGCCGCCGCGAAAGCGAGGAAGACGAGGCACTCCGACGCCCGGTCGAGCAGGGTGTCGAGCCGGTGTCCCCGCTCCGAGGCCAGCCCGTACGTCCTCGCGATCCCGCCGTCCAACCCGTCCAGCACCTGGCCCAGCGCCATGAGGCCGAGGCCGAGGGGGACCCGGCCCGCGGCGATGGCCGCCGCGGCCGCCGCGCTGGCCCAGAACGACGCCCAGGTGAGGTGCGACGGGGAGAGCCCGAGCCGCTCGTGCAGCAGCTGGACCAGCGGCTTCGCCAGCCAGTCGGAGAGGCGCTTCACCGCCGGCTCCACCAGAGCGCGACGTTCGCGGCCAGGAGGAAGGCGCAGAGCACCGCCTCTTTCACCTTGTCCGGCACGCGCACCAGCCAGCCGCGCGTCACCCACCGGGAATACGGGTAGAACGGCATCTTCTCGAAGCTCACGGAATAGTCCATGAGCAGGTGGATCGCGTAGAAGAGCAGGGGCACCGCGGTGCCCAGCCACAGGCAGAGCGGCGCGATCCACAGGAACCCGACCGGCTCCTGGAGCGACGAGCGCCAATAGTAGCCGCGCTTGTCTCGCAGGCCGACGGCGCGGAGGTAG
>DASWAI010000074.1:0-9145 GCA_036391215.1 Gemmatimonadales bacterium | reverse complement strand
CGCTGGTCGAGACCCTGCCGGTAATGATCACGCCCCGCTGGGTCGCCACACCCACCCAGCCGATCGGCATCGAGGACCTGATCGCCTATCTCGTCGAGGCCGTGGATCTCGTTTGGGAGGGCAGCGCGGTCTTCGAGATCGGCGGGCCGGACCGGGTCTCCTACGGTGACCTCATGCGCGAGTACGCCCGCCAGCGCGGACTCCGCCGCGCCTTCATCACCGTGCCGGTGCTCACGCCTCGGCTCTCGAGCCTCTGGCTCGGCCTGGTGACCCCGGTCTACGCCGGGGTCGGCCGCGAGCTGATCGACGGACTCCGGAACGAGACCGTCGTGCGGGATGACGCCGCCCGACGGGTCTTCCGGGTGCGGCCACGCGGGATGGCGGAGGCGATGGCGCGCGCCCTGGCCAATGAGGACCTCGCCTTCGCGGCGACCCGCTGGTCCGATCCGCTGTCCGCCGCGCGGCGCAAGCCGAGCTGGGGCGGAACCCGGTTCGGGACGCGGCTGGTGGATGCGCGGGCCGTCGAGGTCGCTTGCGGACCCGACCAGGCCTTCGCGCCGATCCGCCGGATCGGCGGAACGGCCGGCTGGTACTGCGCCAACTTCCTCTGGCGCCTGCGCGGGTTCCTCGACCTGCTCGTCGGCGGACCGGGAATGCGCCGCGGCCGGCGCGATCCGGACCGGCTGGTCCCGGGCGACACGGTCGACTTCTGGCGGGTGGACGCGGTCGGCCCCCGCGTCCTCCGGCTCTCGGCGGAGATGAAGCTGCCCGGCCGCGCCTGGCTCCAGTACGAGGTGGAGGGCGACGAGCGGCGGAGCGTCATCCACCAGACCGCCATCTTCGATCCCGCCGGTCTCCTCGGCCAGCTCTACTGGTACACGCTCTGGCCACTGCACCAATACGTCTTCGGCGGGACCCTCCGCGGGATCGCCCGCGCGGCCTGCTCATGAGTCCGTCCACCGAGCCGCGCGGCCTGCCCATGAGTCCGTCCACCGAGCCCCGTCATCCGGTGCGCCTCGTCGCCCAGCGTACCGGACTCACCCCGCATGTGCTCCGCGCGTGGGAGCGGCGCTACGGCGCCGTGTCCCCATCCCGGTCGGAGGGCGGTCAGCGGCTCTATTCCGATCTCGACATCGAGCGGCTCCGGCTGCTCCAGCGGTTGAGCGAGGCGGGACACGCCATCACGCCCTTGGCGCGGCTCACGCTGGCGGAGCTGGAGCAGCTCGCCCGGGCCGATGCCGCGGCCCAGCCCCGGCGAGACGGCGGGCCCCCGGTCCCGGACCAGGCGCCGGCCGCGGCGCCGGGCGGGATCATGGACGAGGCGCTCGCCGCGACCTCGGCCCTGGACGCGCCACGGCTCCAGGCCGTGCTCGAGCGCGCGGCCATCGGCCTGGGCGTCCCGGCCTTCCTCGATCAAATCGCGGGACCGCTGCTGCGGGAGATCGGCCGGGGCTGGCGTGACGGCCGGTTGGGCATCGCCCACGAGCATTTCGCGAGCGCGGCCGTGCGCCGGGTGCTGGGGTGGATCCTGCGGACCTACGAGGTGAGCGGCACGGCCCCGCGGGTGGTGGTAGCGACACCCGCGGGGCAGCGGCACGAGCTCGGCGCGATGCTGGCGGCCGCGGCCGCGGCGGCGGAGGGCTGGGGCGTCACCTACCTCGGCGCCGATCTACCGGCGGAGGACGTGCTCGCCGCCGCACGGCAGTCGCGCGCGCGCGCCGTGGCGCTGAGCGCGCTGCACCCGACTGACGATCCCGCGCTCATCGGTTACGTGGGCGAGCTCCGCCGGGCGCTGCCCCCGGAAGTGCGCCTGCTGATCGGAGGCCCCGCCGCCACGGCGCACCGCAAGGCCCTCACGGCCCGCGGTACCGACGTCATGGAGGAGCTGGGCGAGTTCCGACTGGCGCTCCGCTCGATCGGAGTGACCGCGCCGGGCGCCACGCCGTAATGCGCTGCTCGTCCGCCTCGAGCGGCGCGAGCCGGCGCGGTGGGGGCTCCGCAGGGGGCGTCAGTTCCCGCCACCGCTCTCCGAAAGCCACCAAGGGAGAGTAGCGGGAACTGCAGCGCCCGAAGGAGCTCTCACCGCGCCGGGAGCGCCGGCGCGGCAGCGTCGGGGCCGGGAGCGCCGGGCAACGGCGCAGCTGCGAGCGGGCTAGCGCCCCGATGCGATACGCGCGTCGAGCCAACCCAGCACGCGCGTCCACCCGTCCGCGTAGCCACCCGTCCGCTTCGCGTCCTCGCCGAACCCGCTGTGGATCACCGTCACCCGCGTCCCCGCCGGCACCGGGTCCAGCTCGACCCGCACCCGCGTCTCGGCGTACGCCTCCCAGCTCGCATGCCAGGTGAACTCGAGCAGCCTGGGCGGCTCGACCGTCACGTACGCTCCCCGCACGACCGACAGCTCGGTAGTCCCCGGCGACCGCGCGCGGCAGCTCCGCTCGCCGCCGGGCCGCAGATCGCTCTTCCAGTCGAACGTCTGGTAGACCTCCGGCGAGCCCCACCACGCCTCCAGCTCCTTCGGGTCGGTGAGCGCGCGCCAGACCTTCTCCGGCGCCGCGGCGACCTCCACCACCGCGCGGACCACGCCCAGCGCGGCATCGGTCACTGCCGTCATGACTCTGCTCCTTTTTCCAGGTGACGTTTGAGACTCTGAAGGTTTGCCTGCCAGAACCGCCGGTACGCCTCCAGCCACTCGGCCACGTCGCTCAGCGGCTCGGGCGACAGCTGGTACACCCGCTGCCGCCCCTCCCGCCGCTCGCGCACCAGCCGCGCCCGGCGGAGCACGGCCAGATGCTTGGACACCGCCGGCCGGCTCATCCTGAACCCGGCCGCCAGCTCCCCCGCCGGCAGGCCCCCCGTCCGGAGACGATCGAGGATCGCCCGCCGGGTGGGATCGGCGACCGCGTAGAAGGCCGAGGCGTGGGCGGCGGGTCTGGGCATCCGGGCAATGGCTCCGGGTCGGGGCCGATAATGCGTAACCGAAACGTTACCTAACATGCGCAAAAGAAGGGCGGCCGTCAAGCCGCCCTTCTCGTCAGACCGTGATCCGGAATGGCAGCGAGCGTGGCCGTACCAACCGTGCGTAGTCCTCGTACGCAAGCTTGATCAGCTCGGTCGCCGACCCGGCGTTGAAGGCGATCTCCTCGTCCTCGGTCAGCTCCTCGGCGATGAAGGTCCGTAGGCCGAAGAGGTTGCCGAACGGGGGCATGGCGCCCAGGTCACAGCCCGGGAACAGGTGCTCAAACTCCTTCTCCTGCGCCAGCTCGACCTCGGTGGCGCCGGTGGCGTCGAGCAGCCGGCCGAGATCCACCTTCATGGAGGCCGGCAGGACGACCATCACCATCTCGCCGTCCACCTTCATCATCACCGTCTTGGCCATCTCCTTGCCCGAGATGTGGGCCGCCGCCGCGATCTCCTGTGCCGTGTGGGCGGGCGAATGCGTAATGATGACGTACTTCGTCTGCTGCGCGTCGAGGTAATCCCTCAGCTTCTGCAGAACCATGGTCCCCTCCTGGCAGTCGTGCGGCGCGAACTGGTTCGGGTACAGCGTTCACCCCGCCGCTTGAAGGGAGCCTGAAGAAGATCTGAGGACTGCGTTAGAGGCCGGGTCCGGCACGGGCGCGTACGCGCCGGCTACGAGTGGTCCGCCACCAGCTGGCAGGTGTACGGCGCGCCCCCGCCGGCCGCCCCCGCGGCCCCGACGAAGAACTGCGTCACCGACTGTCCGGTGGTGAAGTCGATCGGCCCTGCGGTGCAGAGCGCCGTCTTGGCCCCGCTCTGCGTGAGCTGGATCAGCTTGGTCCCGATCGGCGCGGCAACGTGGGCGCTGGCGTTGGTGTAGGTGATCCCCGTCGCCGCCGGCGGCACCGTGTTGAGGTCCGCGCCCGGGTCCGTGATGTAGAGATCCATCGCGGGCGCGAGCGGCGCCAGGTGCAGCAATCGGACCTTGAAGTTTCCGGCCGCCGCGGCGCTGGTGTCGTCGGTGAACAGCACGCCCTGACGCGACCCGCTGAGGCCCGCCATCGCGAAGGTGTAGGCCGTGCCGTTGGTGAGCGACGTCGTGTAGTCGAGCAGGACGGCGTCGGTGACGTTGTCCCGCACCTCGAGCAGCTGGTTCGTGCCCGGATTGACGTAGATGTAGAACTTGCCGTGGGCGTAGGCCAGGCCCTGGGCGATCTGCCCGCCGCGGAGGAAGATGTCCACCGGCGGGCTGTCCGGCGACGCGTTGTAGAGGCGGAGGGCCGACACCTCCGACGGCGTGAGCGTGCCGCCCGTGCCGCAGGCGGCCGCGAGCGAGAGGGTGAGCGCGGAGAGAACGGCTCCAACAGAGCGTCGCATCGGATATCCCATAATAGTGGTCGTCACTAGGCCGAGGGCTGAAGGAGCGGCGCCCCGGCGGGTGGGGGCTTCGAAGGGCGCGTCAGTACCCGCCACCGGCCCCCGGGCTCTCCAGAGCTGCCGCCCAGGACCCGAACCTGCCGCGCGCGAACCGGACCTTCCGCGGCGGCGTATAATAGGGGACCGCACGCCTGCGAGGACCCATGCCCCCGAGCCCCCGTGCCACCGCCCTGACCGTCGCCCTGGCCCTGCCGGGCCTGTTCCTGGGCGGCTGTAAGACTAAGACGGACAGCCCGTCCGCCGCCAGCACAGCCGCCGCGCCGGTCCCGCTCTACACCGACCTCGGCACCTGGCACCACGCCGTGACCGCGTCGCCCGGGGCCCAGAAGTACTTCGACCAGGGGCTCCGGCTCACCTACGCCTTCAACCATGACGAGGCCATCGCGTCGTTCAAGGAAGGCGCCCGGCTCGACCCCGATTGCGCCATGTGCTGGTGGGGCGTAGCGCTCGACCTCGGCCCCAACATCAACCTGCCGATGGACCCCAAGGCCGAGCCGGAGGCCTGGGCCGCGGCGCAGAAGGCGCAGACCCTGGCGCCGAAGGTGACGCCCGCCGAGCGGGACTACATCGCCGCCGTGGCCAAGCGGTACGCCGACCAGCCGGACAAGCGCCCGGCGCTCGACAGCGCCTATGCCGACGCGATGCGCGCCCTGGCCGCGAAGTACCCCGACGATCTCGACGCGGCCACGCTCTCGGGCGAGGCCCTCATGGACCTCCAGCCCTGGAACTACTGGACGATGGGCGGCAAGCCCAAGGGCGCCATTCTCGAGATCGTGGCCACGCTCGAGCGGGTGCTGGCCCGGGAGCCGAACCACCCGGGCGCCTGCCACTACTACATCCATGCGGTGGAGTCGTCGCTCGAGCCGGAGAAGGCGCTGCCCTGCGCCGACCGGCTGGCGCAGCTCGTGCCCGGCGCCGGCCACCTCGTGCACATGCCGGCGCACGTGTACATGCGGGTGGGCCGCTACGACCTCGCGGTCCAGCACAACCAGCACGCTGCCGCGGAGGACGCGACGTTCATCGAGCGGCGCCGTCCCGGCGGCGTGTACCCGATGATCTACACCCCGCACAACTACCACTTCCTCTGGTCCGCGCTCACCATGATGGGCCGGGAGAAGGAGGCGATCGAGGCCGCGCGCCAGGTCGAGAGCCACGTGCCCGTCGAGATGGTGCGGCAGATCCCGCCCCTCGAGTACTTCACGCCCACGCTGCTCTACGCCCTGGCCCGGTTCGGGCGGTGGGACGACGTCCTGGCCCAGCCGCGTCCCGAGACGGAGCTGCGCTACACCACGGGCATGTGGCACTACACCCGCGGGCTGGCCTGGTCGGCGAAGGGGAAGACGGCCGACGCGCGCGCCGAGCTGGACAGCCTGCAGGCCCTCATCGCCGCCACCCCGGCCGACGCGATGGCCAACCTGAACCCGGTCAAGTCGCTCTTCTCGATCGCGGAGCGCCATCTCGCGGCCGACCTCGCCGCCCGCGCCGGCCGCACCGATGCCGCCGTGAAGCTGCTGCGGGAGGCGGTGGCCCTGGAGGACGACCTCACCTACGACGAGCCGCCGGCCTGGTATTACCCGATGCGCCAGGTGCTGGGCAACACGCTGCTCGCGGCCGGCCGGGCGAAGGAGGCCGAGGCCGCGTTCCGCGAGGACCTCAGGCACAACCGGGAGAACGGCTGGTCGCTCCACGGCCTCGCCGCCGCGCTGGCGCAACAGGGCAGGAAGAAGGAAGCCGCGGCGATCGCGGACCGGTTCAACGCGGTCTGGGCCGAGGCCGACTACCGGCTCTAGGGGTTCAGCAGCTGGCCGGAGTAGGGCGCGCCCCCGCCGTTCGCCGCGCTGCCGATCACGAACAGGGTCGCCACATCGCTGTTCGAGAACGTGAGCGTGCCCGAGTCGATCAGCACCGTCTTGGTGCCGGCCTGGGTGACCCGGAGGCGTCCGCTGCCGGTGGCCGGCGTGAGGTAGGCGCTCGCCCCCTTGAAAGCGAGCCCGGTCACGATGGGCGTCGCGGTGGTGATATCGTCCGTCGGGCCGGTGTAGTACAGGTCCATGGCCGGCCCCGCCGGTGCGAGATGAACCATGCGGAGCTTGAAGCTGCCCGACGGCGCCGAGGTCGTGTCGTCGGTCAGCAGCACCGAGGTGAGCGCGGTGCTCGGCCCGGAGACGGCGTACGTGTAGAAGGACCCGGTCGCGAAGGTCGGCGCTGACTCGAGCAGCAGGTTGATCGCGCCGTGGGCGCGGACCGTCAGGTCGGCCGCGCCGGACTGCACGAAGAGGTACGGATTGGCGAAGCTGTACGGCAGGCTGTCCACCGCGAGCTGGCCCTGGAAGTACACGTCGAGCGGCCCGGCGTCGGGCGACGCGTTGATCACCCGCAGCTCGGCGCTGTTGGCCGGGGCGGTCGTGCTGCTGCTGTTGCAGGCCGCGGCGAGCGGCAGCGCGAGCAAAGCATACCTGAGCATGGGTCTCATGGAGCCTCCTCCCGCAGGTACACTACGCCCGGCGCCGTCCGATCGTTGGACTCCTGCCCCCCGTCCGGGATAGCGCTCCCGCCATGACCGACGACCTCCGGATCCACGCCGCCGGCGAGCCGGGCCCGGCCTCCGGCGACTTCGTGCTCTACTGGATCCAGACCACCCACCGCGCCCACGACAACTTCGCCCTCAACTTCGCGGTGGAGCAGGCCGACGCACTGGGCCTCCCGCTGCTGGTTTACCACGGCCTCCGGCACGACTACCCCTGGGCCAGCGACCGCCTGCACACCTTCATCCTCCAGTCGGTGGCGGACCTCTACCGGGACTTTGCCCGCAAGGGGATCCAGTACGCCTTCTATCTGGAGCGAAGCGGCGACGACGCAGCAGCGCGCCGCGCCCGGGGCGACCCCTCGCCGCTGGTGGCGCTGGCCCGGCGGGCCGCGCTCGTGGTGACCGACTTCTTCCCCACGTTCATCGTGCCCCGCCAGACCCGGGCGCTCCGGAGCAAGGTGGAGACGCCGGTCGTGGCGGTGGACTCCTGCACCCTGATTCCGCTCCGCTATCACGACCGCGAGCACCTCACCGCGCGCGGAATCCGCCGGGTGCTGGAGGAGGCCCTGCCCCACTACTTCTACCCGGTATCCAACCCCGAGCCCAGGATCCGCCGGGCCGTGGAGCTGCCGTTCGAGCCGACCCGCCCGACCCCGGAGACGATCCCGGCGCTCGTGGCCGCGTGCGACATCGACCACGCGGTCCGGCCCGTGGCCGTATTCCCGGGCGGGCCGGCAGCCGGCCGCCGCCGGCTGGCCCGGTTTCTCGAGACCGGGCTCCCCCGTTACGCCGAGGCCCGGAGCGACCCGGACCAGCCGGACGCAGTGAGCCGGCTGAGCCCGTACCTCCATTTCGGGAACGTCTCGATCCACGAGGTCCTGCTCGCGGCCCGGGAAGCCGGTCCGGCGGAGCAGTACGCGAAGTTCCAGGACGAGGCGCTGGTGTGGCGGGAGCTGGCGCACAACTTCGTCTTCCGCGACCCCCGTCACCGGACCACGGGGGCGATCCCCGCCTGGGCCCGCGACCAGCTTCGCCGCCACGAGGCCGATCCCCGGCCCGCCCTCTATTCCGCCGAAGAGCTGGAGCTGGCCCGGACCCACGACGAATTGTGGAACCAGGCGCAGCGGGCATACCTCGACCACGGCTGGATGCACAACCGGCTCAGGATGCTGTGGGGGAAGGCGGTGCTCCAGTGGACGCCGGACGCGGAGACGTGTCTCCGGATCCTGGAGCACCTCAACAACAAGTACGCGCTGGACGGGCGCGATCCGAACAGCTACGGCGGGATCATGTGGATCTTCGGGAAGTTCGACCGGCCGTTCTACCCGCGTCCGATCTACGGGACGGTGCGGTACCTCTCCCTCAAGGCGGAGGCGAAGCGGCGGAAGGCCCGGCGCTAGCCGGAGCGTGGCTCACCGCTCACGGAGCTGCCGATCGTGGATCCGGGATAGCAGCACGAGTCCCGTGATCGATCCGATGAATGCGTAGAACATGTCCCACTGGGTGTCCCAGGGGTCTCCCTGCGTGCCGAGGAAGGCGTCGGCCGAGGCGCCCTTGGCGAGCGCGGTCCACCACTCGATGAACTCGTAGAACGCGCTGAACGCGAGGCAGAAGCAGATCACCAGGAACGGCAGCCACCGGCTCCCCTTGAGCGGCGATTTCCGGCTCAGGATCTCCCGGGCAACCAGCGCCGGCACGAACCCCTGCGCGAAGTGCCCGATCCGGTCGTAGTTGTTCCGGGTGAACCCGAACACGCGCTCCATCCAGAACCCCAGCGGCACCTCGGCGTAGGTGTACTTCCCGCCCAGCATCAGGATCGAGGCGTGGATCGCGATCAGGGTGTAGACCAGCGGGGTGAAGCGGAAGCGTCGGTAGGTGGCGAGGAGGACGGGGACGGCGATGAGGACCGGGAACACCTCCATGACCCAGGTGAACCAGTCGGCCGGCGCGATCCCCGACCACAGGAGAATCGCCAGCACCAGCACGAGGAGCGTGATCTCGTAGCGAGACGGACGCGCGTCACTCATCGGACCTCGCTTTCAACCACGACGACGGCAAACCACAGAGGCACGGAGGCCGGAGCACAACCACAGAGGAACAGCACTTGTAGTGTTCTTTCTCTGTGGTCTCTCGGTGCCTCCGCGTCTCTGTGGTTTGCGGTTGCAGCTGTTTGCAGTTATTCCGCGAACGGCACCTCGAGCGTGAGCCCGTCGCGCGCCA
>DASWAI010000073.1:0-6106 GCA_036391215.1 Gemmatimonadales bacterium | reverse complement strand
GCGTCACTTCGCCTCGGGCCGCCTGCACGAAGTGGCGGAGCTGCACGGCGAGCGGCTCGGCGTTCGAGATCCGTGGGATGAAAATGTCGCCCTCGCGGACGGCCAGGCTCTCGCCCCACGACCGGTACTCCGGCGGCCGGTCCACGCCCTTGTCATAGATCCGGAGCTTCTCCCGGGGCTGCATATCGTCGAACACCGCCATCTGGCGGGAGCCGACGACCGTGAGCCGCCGCTCCTTGTGGGGATCGAGCCACGACATCTGCGCGTGCGCCACGACACCCGAGGCGAACGTCATCGTGAGAAAGACCACGTCCTCGATTCCCGGCTGGAGATACGAATGTCCCTGGGCCGCGACGGTGCGCGGCAGGGCATCGAGCAGGAACAATGCCACCGAGACGTCGTGCGGCCCGAAGCTCCACAGCGCGTTCTCGTCCGGGCGGACCTGGCCTAGGTTGACCCGCTGGGAATAGAGGTAGTAGAGATCCCCGAGCGTCCGCTCGGCCACCAGCCGCCGGAGCTGCTCCACGACCGGGTGGTACTCGAGCAGGTGGCCCGCCAGCACCGGCACGCCGCGGCGCGCGGACAGCTCCGCCAGCCCCTCGGCGTCGGCCACCGTCAGCGCGAACGGCTTCTCCACCAGCGCGGGCACCCCGGCCTCCACCGCCGCCCGTCCGAGCTCGGCGTGCGTCCGCGCGGCGGACGCGATCACGACCGCCTCGACCCGCGAGAGCAGCGCGGGGACGGAGTCCGTGACGAACGTACCGGGATACTGGCGGGCGATCCGGTCCCGCACCGCCGGATCGATATCACACACCCCCGCCAGCTCCGTCTCCGCCAAGGCCGCGAGCGTGCGGACGTGATTCTTGCCCCACGCCCCTGCCCCGATGACGCCGACCTTGAGCCGGCTCATCCGTAGAAGCCCCCGACCGCCTCCACTACCGCGTCCTGTTGCGCCGGCGTGAGCTCCGGGTAGATCGGGAGAGAGAGCACCTCCGCCATCGCGGCTTCCGTGGCCGGAAGGCTGCCGCGGCCGTAGCCGAGGTGCGCGAAGCAGGGCTGGAGATGGAGCCCCACGGGATAGTAGACGGCGTGCCCGATGCCCCTGGCCTTGAGGTGCGCCGCCAGCTCGTCGCGCCGCTCCGCCCGGATCGTGTACTGGTGGAAGATGTGCTCGTTCTCCCGATCCACCCGCGGAGGGCGGATGGCCGGATGGTTGGCGAACGCCTCGGTATATCGCGCCGCCCGCACCCGCCGCGCCGCGCTCCAGCCCGCCAGGTAACCCAGCTTCACGAGCAGGACCGCGGCCTGGATCGTGTCGAGCCGGCTGTTCGTGCCGACCTCCTCGTGGTGGTACTGCTTCGCGCCGCCGTGGAGACGGAGCTTCCGCAGCCGCTCGGCCAGCGCGTCGTCCTGGGTGAGCATCATCCCGGCGTCGCCCCAGGCGCCGAGGTTCTTGCTCGGGAAGAACGAGAGCGCGCTCGCGGCGCCCAGCTCCCCGGCCACGCGCCATTCCCCGTCGATGAGGCGGCGGGCGCCGATCGCCTGGGCCGCGTCCTCGATGAGGGCCAGCCCGTGCCGCCGGGCGAGCGGCAGAAGCCGCTCCATGGCCGCGATCTGGCCATACAGGTGCACCACGACGATGGCCCGCGTCCGCGGCGTGATCGCGGCCTCGACCGCGGCAGGGTCGAGGTTGAACGTGCCGGGCTCGATGTCCGCGAATACCGGTGTCCCGCCCGCGTTGTGAATCGCGCCCGCCGTGGCGAAGAACGTGAACGAGGGCGCGATCACCTCATCGGAAGGACGGAGCCGGAGCGCCTTGAGGGGTAGGAGCAAGGCGTCGGTGCCGCTGGCGCAGGCGATCGCGTGCTTGGCGTGACTCAGCCGGGCGACCGCCGTCTCGAGCTCCGCGACCTCGGCGCCCATGATGAACTGCTGCCGCTCGATCACGGCCTGGACGGCCGGCATCACGGCATCCTTGATGGTCTGGTATTGGGCGACGAGATCCAGCAACGGAACGGTCAATGGCCCACCCGGAGAAACAGTCAAAAGCCAGAAATCCAAACAACTTAGCCCGCTTGGGCCGGTGGGTCAATCAGGCGCAGTCCATCCCCCTCCTCCCGGTAGCCGGCCCCGCAGGAAACACAGCGGGCGGCGCCTCCCTCGACCTCCAGGCGGATCCCGCATTGGCACATCCAGCCCACTCGCCGGGCCGGCACGCCGAGCACCAGGGCGAAGTCGGGAACATCGGCCGTGACGACCGCCCCGGCACCGATGAAGGCATACCGCCCGAGGGTGGTGCCGCATACGACCGTGGCATTCGCCCCGATGGTCGCCCCGCGCCGCACCACGGTCGGGCGATACTCGTGCCTCCGGGAGATGTGGCTGCGCGGGTTCAAGACGTTGGTGAACACGCAGCTCGGCCCGCAGAACACGTCGTCCTCGAGGGTGACGCCCTCGTAGATCGAGACATTGTTCTGAATCTTGACGTTGTTCCCGATCCGGGTGCCGGGCATGACCACGACGTTCTGGCCCAGACTGCAGCGCTCGCCGATCACCGCACCGGGCATGACGTGGCAGAAGTGCCAGATCTTCGTCCCGGCCCCGATCTCGGCGCCGGGATCGATGAAGCTGGACTGGTGCGCGAAGTAGTCAGGCATCGAGGTATTCCCCGGTCACGGAGATCAGTTTGACTTCGGTCTCCAGCCGGATCCCGAATCCCTCCTCCACCGCCCGCCGGGCGTGCGCGATCAGGGCGACGACGTCCGCCGCGGTCGCACCCCCGGTATTCACGAAGTAGTTGGCATGCATAGGCGAGACCTCCGCTCCGCCGATCCGGAAGCCCTTGAGCCCCGCCGCCTCGATCAGCTGCCCCGCGGTGCGGGGACCGCCCTCGCGCTTCCAGCTGGCGCCGCCGGGGTTCTGGAACACGCTGCCGCAGCAAGGCTGATTGAACGGAGTGCCCTGCTGGCGCCAGCGGAACAGTTCCGCCACCTCGGCGCTGAGGCGCGACGGGTCCTGCGGCTCCAGGACCACGTCGGCCTCCACGACGATGCGGCGGTCGAGCCCGCTCCGCCGGTAGGTGAACGGAATCTCCCGCCGCTCGAGCACCCGGAGATCGCCATCCGCATCCACGACGGTCACCCGCTCGATCACGTCGGCCCACTCGCCGCCATGGCAGCCGGCATTCATATAGACGCCGCCCCCCACCGTCCCCGGGACGCCAACGAACCGGTGCAAGCCGGCATGGCCGGCCTCGGCCGTGCGCCGGGCCGCCAGCGGCGCGGGGAGCCCGGCGCCGAGCCGCCAGCGGGTCCCGTCTCGCACGAGCTGGTCCAGGCCCTTGCCCAGCCGGATGACCAGCGCGTCGAGGCCCGCGTCCGGGAGCAGGATGTTGGACCCGAGCCCGAGCGCGAACCAGGGCACCCCCTCGGCCACCGCGAAGCGGACGGCGCCGCCGACGTCGTCCACCGAGCCGGGCAGCAACACGGTGGCCGGCCCTCCGATGCGGTATGTCGAGTACCGGCCCAGCGCCTCTCCCTCCCGTACCTCCCCGCGAACGCGCGCGCGGAGACCGGCGGCGAAGGCGGGATCGCGGGCGGTCAGCCGGTCCATTCGGCCGACATCTCGCGGGCCAGCGCGTGCCACTCCTGGAGCGAGCGGACCTCGCCCGCCCGGCTCCGGAGCGCAATCACCGCGTCACAGGCGGCGGATGCCGCCGACAGGGTCGTGGTGTAGGGCACCCGGTGCTGGAGCGCCGCCCGGCGGAGCGAGTAGTCATCCTGCTGGGTGAGCTTGCCGAGCGGCGTGTTGATGAGCAGCTGCACGGCGCCCGAGACGATCAGGTCGATCGCGTTGGGCCGGCCTTCGTACACCTTGAGCACCCGCTCGGCGGGGATGCCCCGCGCCCGCAGGTGGCGGGCCGTGCCGTCGGTCGCCAGGACCTTGAAGCCGAGGCCGTGGAAGCGGCGCACAATGGGCACGACCGTGTTCTTGTCGTGGTCGTTGACGGTGACGAACACCGCGCCGGCCAGGGGCAAGGCTCCGTCCGCCGCGTGCTGGGCCTTGGCGAAGGCCATGCCGAACGAGTCGGCGATGCCCATCACCTCGCCCGTCGAGCGCATCTCCGGGCCGAGGATCGAGTCGACGCCCGGCAGCTTGGTGAACGGGAACACCGCCTCCTTCACCGCCACGTAGGGATGCAGGACGTCGTCGTGCAGCCCCAGGTCGGCGAGGGTATTCCCGACCATCACCGACGCCGCCAGGCTCGCGAGCGGGACGCCGGTGGTCTTGGACACGAAGGGGATCGTCCGCGACCCGCGCGGGTTCACCTCCAGCACGTACACCACGCCGTCCTTGATCGCGTACTGCGCGTTGATGAGCCCCACCACGCCCAGGCGCTCGGCGAACGCCCGCGTGTAGCGCCGCATCTCCTCGACCTGGCGGTCGGTGATCAGGTACGGCGGCAGCACGCAGGCCGAGTCGCCCGAGTGGATCCCGGCATCCTCGATGTGCTGCATCACGCCGCCGATCACGCACGAGGTCCCGTCGGCGATGGCGTCCACATCGGCCTCGAAGGCGTCCTCGAGGAACCGGTCGATCAGCACCGGGTGATCCGGCGCCACCCGGGCGGCCTTGGCAAAGTAGCTCCGGAGCGAGGGCTCGTCGTACACGATCTCCATGGCGCGCCCGCCCAGCACGTAGGACGGCCGGACCAGCACCGGGTAGCCGACGCGGGCGGCCACGGCCACGGCCTCGTCCACCGACGTGGCCGTACCGCTCGGAGGCTGGGCCACGCCCAGCTCCCGGGCCAGCGCCTCGAACCGCTTCCGGTCTTCGGCCGCGTCAATGGCGTCGGGCGACGTGCCGAGAATGGGCACCCCTTCCCGCTCCAGGGCCCGCGCGAGCCGGAGCGGCGTCTGGCCTCCGAGCTGCACCACGACGCCGAGCGGCCGCTCCAGCTGCACGATCTCGAGCACATCCTCCAGCGTGAGCGGCTCGAAGTAGAGCGCGTCCGAGATGTCGAAGTCGGTGGACACGGTCTCGGGATTGGAGTTCACCATGACCGTGCGGTAGCCCATCTCGCGGAAGGCAAGCGCCGCCCGCACGCACATGTAGTCGAACTCGACCCCCTGTCCGATCCGGTTGGGGCCACTCCCCAGGATGACGATCGTCTGGTCGCCCGCGGGCCCCGATTCGTTCTCCTCGTCGTAGCTCGAGTAGAGGTACGGCGTGGTGGAGGGGAACTCGCCCGCGCACGTGTCCACCGTCTTGTAGGCCGGCCGCACGCCCAGCGCCCAGCGGCGCGCGCGGATCTCCCCTTCCGTCACGCCGGCCAGGTCGGCCAGCTGGCGATCGGAGAAACCCAGGCGCTTCATCTTGAGGGTCGCGGCTCGTTCCTCCTCATCGCCGGGCCAGCCCGCAGCCTGTAGGTCCGTCCACTCGCGCTCCGCCGCGAGCAGGTCCGCCAGCTGCCACACGAACCAGGGATCGATCCGGCTCCGTTCCGAGAGCGTCTCCACCGGGATGCCCGCCAGAAGGCCGTGCTTGAGCTGGAAGATCCGCTCCGGCGTCGGCGTCCGGAGCGCCGCGAGCAGCGTCTCCCGCTCGGTGCTCTCGAGCCGGTCGTCGGCGAGTGTCTGACCCAGTACCCAGCCCGCGCGGTCGGCCTCGAGGCCGCGGAGCCCCTTCTGGAGCGCCTCCTTGAAGGTGCGCCCGATGGCCATGACCTCGCCCACCGACTTCATCTGGGTGGTGAGGCGCGGATCGGCGGAGGGAAACTTCTCGAAGGCGAACCGCGGGATCTTCACGACGACGTAGTCCAGCACCGGCTCGAACGAGGCGGGGGTGGTCTTGGTGATGTCGTTGGGCAGCTCGTCCAGCCGGTAGCCGACCGCGACCTTGGTGCCGATCCGGGCGATGGGAAACCCGGTGGCCTTCGAGGCGAGCGCGGACGAGCGGGACACCCGCGGGTTCATCTCGATCACCACCCGACGCCCGGAGCGCGGGTCGACCGCGAACTGCACGTTCGACCCCCCGGTCTCGACCCCGATCGCCCGGAGCACGGCGATCGCCTCGTCCCGCATGTCCTGGTACTCGCGGTCGGTGA
>DASWAI010000072.1:0-5805 GCA_036391215.1 Gemmatimonadales bacterium | reverse complement strand
TGTTGGCCCGGTCCAAGTCCGCGCCGGTGGCCGGAGATCCCGCCCACCGCTTGGAGCGGACGCCGGGCAAGCCCCCGAGGGCGAGCACCTCGAGTCCCGAGTCGTCGGCCACGGTGGCGAGGCCGGTCCGGCGGGCGAAGTACTCCGCCTTGGCCCGGGCGTTGGCCTCGAAGGTGTCGCCCAGCTCCAGGCGGTCTTCGGCGGGATCGGCCGCCACGCCCGCGTCGTCGGGAAACAGGATGGGGATGGGAGCGAGCAGGCGGCGGACCTCCCGCTGCTTGCCCGGGCTCCGCGTGGCGACGAGCAGCGTCACCAGCCGAGCGCCCGCCGCTGCGCGGCGAACAGCTCGGCGCAGCCGCGCTCGGCGAGGTCGACCAGCAAGCCCAGCTCCGCCCGGTTGAAGGTGCCATGCTCGCCGGTCCCCTGCACCTCCACGAAATTCGCCGGCTCGAGCATGACGATGTTGGCGTCGACGCCGGCATCGCGGTCCTCGAGATAGGCGAGGTCCACCCGCAGATCACCTTCCACGATACCGACCGAGACAGCCGAGACGAGCCGCCCGAACGGCGACGGGACGCCGGTCTTGGCGGCGAGCCACTGGCAGGCATCCGCGAGGGCGACACATCCCCCCGTGATGCTGGCGGTCCGGGTCCCGCCGTCGGCCTGGAGGACGTCGCAATCGACGCGGATCGTGTACTCGCCGAAGGCCATGGTGGCCATGGCAGCCCGGAGCGAGCGCCCGATGAGCCGCTGGATCTCCTGCGTGCGACCGCCGGGCCCGTTGCGCTCGCGCGCGGTCCGCTCGACCGTGGCCCGCGGGAGCATGGCATATTCGCCCGTCACCCACCCCTCCCCGGTGCCCTTCTTGAATCCGGGCACGCCGGGCTCGACCGTGGCCGTGCAGTGGACGAGCGTGCCTCCCATGCGGATGAGGCACGACCCTTCGGCGTAGGGGTTCGCGGCGCGCTCCAGCACGAGCGGCCGGAGCTGGTCGTTGGAGCGTCCGTCGGGGCGAGGCACGGGGGCGGCTCCGGACTCTAGATGGGTTCTTCGGCGCTCGGCTTGAGCTCGAAGGTCCGCTTGAAGAAGGGCAGATCCACGCTGTCCCGGTACTGGGTCTGGATCGTGATCGTCCGGCTGGGGCCGCCGCGCATGATGCGGAACTTCATGTGTTGGTCGTTGCCGAAGACGTCCTGCACCTTCGCCTGGAGCCGGCGCTGGATCACGTCGTCCGGGAGATTGGGTGCGAGGCGCGCGTTCGACTTCATCTCGTCCAGAAGCTGATAATAGCGCAGGAACACCTCGCCTACGTTGATCCCGTAGTACAGCACCGCCACGAAGACGAGCAGGGAGACAAGGCAACCGAGGGTGCTGCCACCCCGGGTGCCGCGGGGCGAGCTCACCATTGCGACTGCGCTCCTTCCACGATGTTCGTCACCAGCAGATCGTAGGCCTTCTGTCGCCCCGCAGCTTCCTGGCCCGGGTCGTAGTCTCCCTGGAGGAGGAGACCGGACCGCTGCCACAGGGGCTTGCCGGTGTGCTGATTGATGATCTCCACCGCGACCGTGATCTGCACCAGGCGCTTGGTCACGTCCACCTGGTTGTTCTGGACCCCCTGATACGCGACCGGGAGATCCGGCTCGTAGCGGGTGATGGTGCCGCGCACGACCGCGTCCGCCGACGCCTCGCCCGCCTCGCGGAGGCCGAGCCGTCCCTGGACGGCGGTCCGCACCGCGGTCTGCACTTCCTGGGTGAGCGTCGGCTCGGCCGTGAGATTGTCGAACGGCAGCACCGCGACCGTCCTGATGCCCGGCGGCAGCCCGCCGCCGGCGAATCCGTACAGACAACCGCTCAGCGCGAGCGCGCTAATGCTGCTGAGGAGGCTGCCAGGTATTCGGGGCAAAGGGGGTGCTCCGCGCGCTCGAGAGGAATGTGAGGTCGAGCCGGGCCGGAACCGACGGCACCGTAAGCCGGGACGTCTGCGGCGAGCCGTCCGCGGCCAGCCGGGTCTCGGCCCGGCCCACGATCTTGCCCGCCTGGCGGACCTCGGTGACCAGCCTCACCGGGCTGCCCTCCGTCCGCTGGTACTCGAGCGTGTCCGCCCCCTCCGCGTACTGCCACACGGTGGTGCTTCCCGTCGTGAGGCCCCTCAAGCCGGCGCCCGAGTCCGGCATGCGGGCGACGCCGAGCAGCGCCCACATCAGCGGATAGTTGGGCACCATCTTCTTGATCGCGTCCTCCGGCTCGACCCACAGCGCGGAGTCGCCGACCACCGCGGCCGCGGCCGGGTTGCTCCCGAACGGACCGGCTACATCGAACCTGAGCGAGTCGGGCGGCGCGATGCGGGCGCTGCCGCGGCCGCCGGCGCTCGACCGCTCGTCGCGGAAGAGCCACTTGAAGCGCAGGAGCCGCCGGTCGGTGGGCCGCGTCGCCCGGACCCAGGCCGCCACCTGCTCGGACGAGACCGGAGCCGCGGCGACCGGCACGAGCGGCCCGGGTGCAGGCGCGCAACCCGCGACGACGCTGGCAAGATAGATGACCGCGCCGAGGCGGTAAAGCCGGAACCGTTGTGCCATCAGGGGTTAGCGCACCGCGTCGTGGGAGGAAGCCGTCCGGCGCTGCTCGAGTGCGAAAGTACCTTGGCCGGTCGGCGAAGCACAAGCCGATTCAAAGACGCACCGGATCCGGCGCGACCCGGAGCCGCTTCGCGACGGCGTCGGGCAGGCGGCAGAGGGCCATCGAAGCGTCGAGCGGAAGGAGCGAGACGGTTGCAGTCGCCAAGAGCAGGCCGGTCTCCGCATTTTCCACCGCGTAGCCGAACACGACGCGGCGCGACGCGACGTCCCGCACCCAGCAGCGGACCCGGAGCAGATCGTCATACCGCGCCGGCCGGCGGTAGCGGATCGCTGCCTCGCCGACCACGAGCCGGAGTCCCGACGCCTCCAGGTCGCGGTAGCTCAGGCCGGTGTGCCGCAGGTGCTCGCAGCGTGCCACGTCGAGCCACACCAGATAGCGCGCGTGGTACGCCACGCCCATCTGGTCGGTCTCGGAGTAGTTGACCCGAACCAGCGTCTCGGAGACCGGCCCGGCCTCGGGTTGCCCCCTCATCTCGACCTCGGCATGTTTCCGCCCGTGCTGGGAGAGACCCTCGTCGTCGTCTCCGACGCCCACCTCGGCTACGCCCCTCCTCCGGTCGAAGCCGCGCTGCTCGAGTTCTTCGACGCCGTCCCCTCGCTGGGCGACGCGCTGCTCGTCAACGGCGACCTTTTCGAGTTCTGGTTCGCCTATGCGACCGCGCTGCCGCGCCGTGCGTTCCGGGTCGCCGCCGCGCTCGCCGCGCTCGCCCGGCGGATGCCCGTGCTCATGGTGGGCGGCAACCACGACCGCTGGGGCGCCGAGTTCTGGCAGCAGGAAGCGGGCCTCCGATGGCACCGGGAGCGGCTCGAGTTCATCGTCGGCGGACGCCGGGGGATCGCCCTGCACGGCGACGGCGTGACCTACGCTCGCCGCCGCGCCCACCTGCTCCACCACCTGGTGACCACCCGGGCCGCGTCGGCCGTGTATCGCGCGCTCCCCCCCGATGTGGGGTTCCCGCTCGTGCACCGGCTCTCCGCCCGGCTCGGTGAGCACGGCCTCGTCGGCCCGTCGGTGGAGGCGGCCGCCGCACGGCAGCGTGCCTGGGCCGAGGATTTCATGGCCCGAGATCCCGCGCTCGGCTTCGTCGTCATGGGCCACACGCACCGGGCCGCGGCGCTCGAGGTGGAAGCCGGCCGGCACTACGTCAACCCGGGCGCCTGGTTCGACGGATTCCGCTACGCGGTAGTCACCGCGCATGCCGCCGAGCTCCGGCGCTTCACCCCATCGGCACCAGCTCGGCCGAGCCCAGCCGCTCCCCGATAAAGCGCGCTCCCACCTGTCGGAACCGGGCCTGATCGTCGCTCACGGCGAAGCGGTGGACGGCGGGCAGCGGCTCCGGCGCCGCGAGGTGCCCCGCCTCGAGCACCCGGGCCAGCTCGGCCGCGGTTTCCTGGGCGCTGTCGATGAGCGTCACGTCCGGCCCCATGACCCGCTGGAGCAGCGGCTTGAGCAGCGGATAGTGGGTGCACCCGAGCACGAGCGTATCGATCCCGGCGCGGCGGAGCGGCTCGAGGTATTCGGCGGCCACGAGCTCGGTGGCCGGCCGGTCGAACCAGCCCTCTTCGACCAGGGGCACGAACAGCGGACACGCGAGCTGCTCGACGCGGGCAGTCGGCGCGATCGCGTGGATGGCACGGGCGTACGCGTTGCTGGCGATCGTGCCCACCGTGCCGATCACCCCGATGGCGCCGCCCCGGCTCGCCTTGACCGCCGCCCGCGCACCCGGCTCGATCACCCCGACCACCGGGACGGGCGAGGCGGCCCGCAACGCGTCGAGCGCGTGCGCGGTGCTCGTATTGCACGCGACCACCACCGCCTTGACCCCCTGCCCCAACAGCCATTGCAGGATCTCCAGACTGTAGCGCCGGACGGTCTCGGGCGACTTGGGCCCGTAGGGCACCCGCGCGGTGTCGCCGAAATAGATCGTGGACTCGTGCGGCAGGCGCTCGTAGATGGCCCGGGCGACGGTGAGCCCGCCGATGCCCGAGTCGAAGACGCCGATCGGCGCCCGGTTCCGGGCGGGGTCCGTCACGGCAGCCGCACCGGGACGCTCACCGACGCGCCGAGTCCCGCGGGGCCGCGCTCGAGCTTGAGCTCAGCCGGGAAGTCCATGAGGTTCGCCGCGATGTACGCCTCGAGGCCGGCCAGCAGATGATTCACGGCCAGGAGCACCAGCCAGTCCTCCCGGGTCTGTGACTTCGCGTTGATCGCGGCGGTGTCGGCGCCGGTGCGGCGCAGGTAGCGAAGCTCGGAATTGGCCCTGAGCGCCATGCCGAGGGTGAGACCCTCCGTGAGCACGAAGAAGCCGGCGGTCAGCTTGCGGCCGAGGCGCACCTGGCCCCAGCCCGGGACGAGAAGCGACCGCCAGAGGGCGGCGGCCGGCTTCGGCGGACGGACGGTGATGGTGTCGGCGGTAGCGGCGGGCGCGGTATCGGCTGCCGCGAGACTGGTGTCGGGCCGCGCCGTGGTGTCGGGGCGGACGAGCACGGAGTCCTGCGCGGCGAGGGGGAGCGCCGGTGCGGCAAGCGCGAGAAGGGCAATGGTGGCGGGAGCGTGTGGGAATCGAACCCACCGGAGCCACCGAAGGCGTCTCCGTCGCGGTTTTGAAGACCGGCCGAGCCACCAGGCCCGATCCACTCCCAGATACGAGGTGAGAGGCGAGAGGCGAGGCGGCCCTCTCACCTCTTACTTCTCACTTCTCACCGTCGCCACGGCCTCGATCTCCACCCTCACCCCTCGGGGCAGACCCGCGGCCGCCACGGTGGAGCGGGCCGGCTTGTGATCGGCGAAGGCGCGGGCGTACACCTCGTTCATGGCGGCGAAATCGGCCATGTCGGCGAGGAACACGGTGGTCTTGACCACGCGGTCGAGTCCGGAGCCCGCCGCCGTGAGGATGGCCCGCAGGTTCTCCAGCACCCGCGCGGTCTGCTCGGCGATGCCGCCGGGCACGACCTCGCCGCTCGCCGGGTCGAGTGCGATCTGCCCCGCGGTGAAGACGAATCCGTGGGCGACGATGCCCTGGCTGTAGGGACCGATCGCCTTCGGCGCGCCGGCGGTCGACACGACCTGCATCAGAAGAGGCCCTCGATCGTTCCGTCCGGGAGCACCCGGATCGCTTCGGCGGCCGGGGTCTTGGAGAGGCCCGGCATGGTCATGATCTCGCCGGCC